>JACQHN010000259.1 GCA_016199015.1 Nitrospira defluvii | reverse complement strand
CGGACGCTATCCGCCACGCGCTGCAAGGCCGACGGGCTGTGGCAGTCCTGGATCAGAATCTGTCTCCGGGGCAGGGCGGCATTCTCTTTCAGGAGATTGCAGCTTGTCTTTATCACGAAGCCCTGCGTCCGCGGGCGCTCTGTTCCTTCATCGGTGGTCTGGGAGGAAAGAATCTTTCAGAAGGGGAGTTTCGGGCGATCTTCGAACAGACGGCAGAAGCCGGAGTTCAAGGAAAGGGGCTCGGGCCGGTGCTGCTGTACACAGAAGCTGAGCACCGCGAGATGGTGGAGCTGCAGATGCTGGCAGGGGCGCCAAAGAGCTGATAGCTGATAGCGAAGTATGGAACCATCAGCTATACGCCATACGCTATAAGCTCTTTCAGGAGTTCACATGCCCTGGCAACGCGAGACATTCAAGAAGATCAAACAGATTCCCCGTGAAGAGCACGTGTTACCGGGAACAGCACTGTGTGCCGGATGCGGAGGGCTGGAGGCGCTGCGGCTGGCTGCAAAGGTATTGGGCGACGATGTCGTGTACGTGAACGCCGCCGGCTGCTTCACGATGCTGGCTGCCTATCCGTACACATCATTCAAGGGGTCATGGCTCTACACCACGATGGGATCGGCGCCGGCGGGCGCGCAGGGTGTGCGCGACGCCTTGGATGTCTTGATTGCCAAAGGGCGATTGCCAAAGAGCGAGAATCTGAAAGTCGTGGTGCTGGCAGGGGATGGCTCGACCTACGACATGGCGCTGTCTTCGACCTCGGGAGCCATGTATCGTGGACTCGATTTTTATTATTTCTGTTATGACAACGAAGCCTACGGCAACACCGGGATGCAGTTGTCTCCCGCGACACCCTATGGCGCGCGGACGGCCACCTCGCCCTGCAGCCTTCAGCATCCGACCGGTTCGATCCAGGAGAAGAAAGACATCTTCGAAATCTGGCGCGCACATAAACCGCCCTACCTCGCGACTGTCGCGCCGCGCTATCCGCTGGACCTGGAGGAGAAATTTGCGCGGGCGGCCACCTTCACGGGACCTAAGTTGTTCCTTGCGCTGGCCGCCTGCCCCACCGGCTGGCTGTACGATCCGGGAGAAACACCGGAGGTCGCCAAGTTGGCGGTCGAGACCGGTCTCTGGCCCTTGAAAGAAGCGATCAATGGAGTGGTCACCCATACGTACATCCCCAAGCGAAAGCCTGTGGAGGAGTATCTCACGTTGCAGGGCCGCTTCCGGCATCTGTTCGAGCCGGTTCGTCAGGCCGCGGCGATTCACCACATTCAATCGCGCGTGGATGCCTATTGGGGGCGGGTCACAACGGAGCGATCATGATTCACCAGACGGTGGCCTTGCAGGCGGTCATTCCGGTCGTGCTTCTCGCCGTCCTTGCCGCGACCGGCTGTGTGGAGCAGAAGCCGACACCTCGAACAAGCGACGTCACTCCGATGCATCTGCTGGATGTACGAACGCCGATCCCGTTGGAAGGCGATGCCCAGCAAGGGCATCGCGCGATCATGCTGCAACACTTGGAAACGATTCAGGCGATTGTCGCGGCGCTGGCCGAAGAGGATTATCGGCTTGCCCAGGGGCTGACAGAATCTCATCTGGGGTTCTTCATGCACCGGCATGCGATGGCGCAGCAGCAGTCCGCTGACTTTCCGCCGGCCTACTATGATCTGGCGATGGCGCATCACGAAGCGGCCGGGAAGCTGGCCGATGTGATTCCGTCGCGGGATTTGAAGCAGATCCTGCCGCAGTTCAATCATGTGCTGAAAGCCTGCGTCGCTTGTCATTTGGAATATAAACTCGGAAGTTCCTAACAAAGGAGCGCGGCATGTCTGAAGCAAAGATCAGTGTCACGTTTGAAGCGGACCACGACCGGCTCGACAGCCTGTTCACGTCATTCCAGGAGCAGAAGCGAACAGATTTCGCCAAGGCCAAGGAGGCGTTCCTCGCATTCAAGTTCGGGCTGCAGCGCCACATCGTGTGGGAAGAAGACGTGCTCTTCCCCAAGTGGGAGGAGAATTCCGGCATGATGGAAGGTGGTCCGACGCAGGTCATGCGGACGGAGCATCGGCTGATCGGGGATTGTCTGGAAGCCATTCATCAGAAAGTCCAGGAGCAGAATCCTGACAGCGACCGGGAAGAACAGAGACTGTTGGAATTGCTGAAGTCGCACAATATGAAAGAAGAGCGGATTCTCTATCCCTCGATCGATCAGGTGATCAGCGATGAGGAGCGAGCCGCGATGTATCAAGCCATGAAGGAGATCCCTGAGGAACGGTACCGCGTCTGCTGCGGAAGCGAACGGCCGTGAACCACTGCGGGGCGGTCGTTCTCCTTTGGACGTTAGGCGTCTTGGTGGCAGCGGCAGGGCCTGGTAGGACTTACGCGGAGTCGGATCGCGAAGGTGATTCGTCGAACGCGGGGCAGGCGTCGGCGGGACTGACCGTCGCCGATACCGGCGGCGTGACCGTCAATCCTCACAGCGATCTGATTTTTCGGGCGACAGACGCGACGTCTTGCCTAGACTGTCACCGCGCAGACAAAGCGGGGCGAGTAAATGTGCAGGTCTTGGACAATGCGCTGGTCCAGGAGCTGAAAGCGAAGGCCAAAGGCATTCACGGACCTGGTCGATTCGCAGATTGTTTGCGTTGTCATGCCGGAGGCAATAAAGGCGTAGAGAAGTACCGGAAGTGAAACAGAGCATAAAGCGGACGGCTGACGGCTGATTATTTCGATTCTGACTCTTGGCCATATGCTATCGGCTCTTCTCTTCTGGGAGACGAGTGTCCAGTATGACATCTGTGCAACAGCGTATCCTTGTGATCAGTGCGGTCGTGGTTGCGGCGATTGTGGGAGCGCTGCTCTTTGAAGCCCTGCTCAGTATCGACGCTGCCTCTCCGTTCGGTCATACGCGCTATGGCCATGCCGTCGGCTGGTTGGGTCTGGCCGTCACCCTGCTGGTGTTGGTCTACCCGATCCGCAAGCGATACAGTCCCGCTCGTCGTTGGCCGCGCGGCTGGTTTCGGGTACACATGGTCGCGGGAATCCTGGGGCCGCTGCTGATTTTTCTCCACTCCGGCGCCCATTACCACGCCTTGGTTCCGATGCTGGCGATGGTTTCCGGCGATGGTTTCCATGGTTATCGTGGTGCTGAGTGGCATTGTCGGCCAAGCGGTGCATGCCTTTGCCTTGCGAGCACTCAACGATCAACGCCGCCGCTTCCAACAGGACGGGCTTTCGGATAGCGACATCGACAGCAGGCTGCACGGGATGGCGTCGCAGGAGGAGGCCTTCCGTATCTGGCAGGCGATCCATACCCCCATGACCCTGATGTTTCTGGCGCCCACCGTCCTGCATGTCGCGGGGATGCTGTTCTTCGCGGGGTTCCTGTAGGCCTGTATTATTCATGAACAGTTCTGCTGCAATCGCGTATTCGCTGCTGCGACAAACCTATTGGCGGGTGTGCTCGCCGCTCAGTCCCTCGACGTACGGTTTCAAGTACGCCTCGGTCCCTTACGACTACGCCCGCCCGTCTCGCCACGCGACTCCACGATTTCGCGACGAACCGTCATGAATAACACGGGCTAAGCG
>JACQHN010000258.1 GCA_016199015.1 Nitrospira defluvii | reverse complement strand
TGCGCTCGGTCAGCTCGTTCAGGTAGGTCAGCGTGTAGGGGTGCCGCAGGATCTCGTTGCGCACCTGCAGCTCGCCCTCCTCTATTTGCTTGGCGATCTCGACTTCCTGCTCGCGGGACAGCAGAGACACGCGCCCGATCTTCGAAAGATAGGTGCGGACGTTGTCCAGGTCGGTGGGCTCCTTGGTTGCGGCCTTGCCACGGGGCTTGCGAGCACCCTTCGGCTGGGATTCCTCGGCGTCGGGCTCCGATCCTCGACGCTGCGAATTGAAGGCCTCGTCGTCCTCGGGTCCGTGCAGAAGCTGGCAAGCCTCGGTCTGGATGGCGTGCCGATACATCGTTATCACCACCACTCCAATCACGCGGCCTCCGCGTATTACGGTCTCCGGAAGAATGGAGAGGACCCGCACCTCGTCTTTACCTTAGATGGGGGCGGAGACGATGCCTGTGCTCAGGTCTATCTGGCGCAAGGCGGGACATTGCAATTGATTGCCTCCACACCCAGCGGGCACTCGCTGGGAAATATGTATGCCTGCACGACCTATCTTATGGGTATGCGCCCGCACGAGCATGAGTACAAGCTCATGGGACTCGCTCCTTATTGCAAGGCCGGACAGGCTGATGCGGTCAAGGAGCGGTTTTCCACCTATTTGAATCTGCATCCGCGCAATCCACTGTGTTTCAAACGAACCGTGCCGGAACGCACCTCGATGATTCTTCCCCGGTTGCTGGCGGATTTCCGTTGCGTCCGGTTCGATGCGCTCGCCGCGGGCTTGCAGGACTTTACGGAAGAGTTGTTGCTTCGCTGGATTTCCGGCGCCATCAAGCAGACTGGCGTTAAGAATATCGTGGCTGCAGGCGGCGTGTTCATGAATGTGAAGGCCAATAAGCGAATCGCGGAGTTGCCCTCAGTCGAATTTTTCGAGGTGTTTCCTTCCTGTGGCGATGAGACGCTGCCCTTTGGCGCCGCATGGCAATGCCACGTTCAGAACGGCGGAGCTTCCAGTGACATCAGGTTTGATGGAATGTGTCTCGGCCCTGAAGCGATCGATGATATCGCCGAAGCCAAAGCGCGATATGCCGAACGGGTGCAGATCGAGCCTGTAGAAGACCCGGAGGCCAAAACCGCGGAATTACTGGCGGACGGACACGTTATCGCCCGCTGCACGGGCCCCATGGAGTTTGGCGCGAGAGGACTGGGCAATCGATCGATCTTGGCCGATCCGAGCCATCCGCTGGTCGTCGGCACCATCAACCGGCTCATCAAACGGCGGGATTTCTGGATGCCGTTCGCGCCGGCGATTCTGGAGGAAAAAGCGGACGACTATGTTCATATCCCAGAGTCATTACGACATGGGCGGTCTTCGTCCTTTATGATGCATGCCTTCGAAACAACTGCGCGCAGGCATGAGTTCATCGCCGGGGTGCATCCTGCGGATGGGACGGCACGCGCGCAAATCGTACGACAGCAAGACAATCCTCGTTTCCACTCGCTGATCACACACTTTGGCCGGCTGACCGGACGATGGGTGATCCTCAATACCTCCTTCAATCTTCACGGATCTCCAATGGTGTTGGGCCTGTGTGATGCAATCGAAGTATTGTTGGCATCCGATCTTCAATATCTCATCGCCGATCACTATCTGGTGACAAAGCGACCGATCAAGGAGTGAGATTCACAACGTGGACTTCTACCTCCTTCTGACATCCGCCACTGCCGTGATTGTCCTTCTCGCATGGCTCGTCTGGAGCAGAACCCATCATATTTCATTCCCTCTGGGCATCGGCTTGATCTATTACTGGTCCTTGTTCGGAGCCTGGTCCATTGTGGGGGACCGGCTCGGCGGCGAGAATGGAAAGCGGTATGACTATTTGGAAGCGAAACTGTTTCCGATCATGCTTGATGCGGACTACTTGATGACGTTGTTGCTCTATGCCGCGTTCATCATTCTAATCGAGATCGCCCTGCTCATGTTTTTGAAACCAAGACCTGTGTCGGATGAAACCCTTCAGGCCCCCGTCGATGTGTCCCATGGAGTCTTCCTCCTATTGGCGGTACTGTGTGGGCTTGGAAGCTATGGTCTCATCCGCGAGTATTTGGAAATGGCCGACAGCATGAACTTATCCGCTTACATGGTGACGCGAGGAGGATTGGGAGAACTGCCGCCATATTTCACCATCCATCAGCTATTGAGTCGTGGAGCGCTGCTGTCAGCCGCCATCGGCGTGAGTATTGTCTGTAGCGGAGGCGGGGCTCGCTTGTTCGTCGGCGCAGGAGGATGGGCCGTGAAGGCCGGATATATGGCCGTGGTCGCTGGACTGTTCTGGTTCGCGCTCATTCTGGGAAATAAAAATGAATTGCTGTTTGCCGGAATCGGAGGGGTCTTGCTGTACCTCGCGAATGCGCGACGCCCTCAACTGGTCGCGTTGAGTCTCACCGCTGTAGTCGGCTTTATCGGGTTATGGCTCGTCGACACGTTGCGTGGCTTGCCTCTTGCGGCTGTGGCCGGAGGCTTACAAGATCTGGAGCCGTCTCACTGGTTGGAAGCCGCACAGTTTGTCACATCGAGTAATGAAGCCTTCTCGGCTCATTTTTCCTTGTATGGGGCCCTCGCCCTCAACGTGCCGCTGACTTACGGGGAGAGTGTGGTCAGCGTGGTCGCCTCGGTGATCCCACGGTTCGCATGGCCGGACCGTCCGCCGGATATTTATCTCCACTATGCCGACAGCATCGGGGTGGCTGAAGGGCAGGGCTTTACTATTCATCATGCCACAGGGTGGTATCTCAATTTTGGTATGCTTGGAATCCTGATCGGAGCTCTTCTTTGGGGGTGGATATGGGCCAAATGTTATGCCAATTTTCATCGAGGCGGATTGCAACAATCCCGCTTCTGGATGTTATGGACACGTATTGCCCCTTGGATGTTCGTGGCAAGCATCCCCATGCTGATTCGAGCCGGATTTGAAGGCTACAAGGCTCTTCTGGTGGAAGCGTTCTTTCTCCCGACCATGATTCTTCTCCTGGCATCCTATGACGAAAGCTTGCTCCAAGTGTTCCTCGTAAATCACACTCGTCGAGCGGCTTCCCTTGCTAAGTGAAGCGGATAACTGATGATTGGATCAACAGCGCCGCGCGTCACTGTGCTGGTTCCTTGCCGCAACGAAGAGCGTTTCATTACGGCTTGCGTCGAATCGATTCTCGACAATGATTATCCCAAGAATCGACTCGAGATCTTGGTCATCGACGGCATGAGCCACGATGAAACGAGAACGATCGTATCACGCTACGCTACGCGGCATTCGTTGATCAGACTGTTGGACAACGTCAAGCGGACCACTCCGTGCGGGCTGAATGTGGGCATTGCGGAGGCAACCGGTGACATCGTCGTGAGAATGGATGCGCACAGCGCATATCCAAAGAATTACATTTCCGGCCTCGTGGACTGGCTTTCAAAAAGCGCCGCCGACAATGTCGGCGGCGTCTGTATGACGCTGCCGGCGGATGACAGTCCCATGGCGCAAGCGATCGCGCGGGGTCTCTCGCACCCATTCGGCGTGGGAACGTCGTATTTCCGAATCGGGACCTCGAAGCCGCGATGGGTCGATACGGTGTTCGGCGGCTGCTACAGGAAAGACGTGTTCGACCGAATCGGGTTGTTCGATGAGCAGCTCGTCAGGAACCAGGATGATGAATTCAATCATCGATTGATCGCCCGAGGGGGACGGATTCTGCTGGTCCCGGAGGTGGTCTCCTATTATTACCCGCGCCGGTCGCTCGGGCAGCTTTGGAGGATGTATTATCAATACGGGTACTTCAAGCCGCTGGTCGCCTGGAAGGTCGGGAGGATCGGCACGGTACGGCAACTGGTTCCTATTGTTTGTCTTGCGCTGCTCGTCGGGCTATCAATCGCAGCGATCGGTTCCCACACCTCCCGGTTCGTGCTGCTGATGTTGGTGGCGGTCTACCTGCTGGCAGATTTTGCCGTCTCGTTTGCGGTAGGATTATCGGGTGGTTTTCGATGCGCCGGTTGGATGTTGCTGGTCTTTCCTGCCCTTCATGTCAGTTACGGCGTAGGGTATCTGCGCGGGATGTTCGACTTTTGGATCCGTGGAAAGCAGAACAGTATGGCAACGAATTCGATTCCTCTGTCCAGATGACGAGCGTAGAACTCTCAGATAAAAAATGTGAGACGGACACCGCACCCCTGGATCCGGAAGAGGCTCGGATTCGGGACGCGTATGCGCGCCGGAAGCCTAGCTCGCGTAACGGGCTGTATTCCTTCTTCAATCGCGGCAATGTGTTCATGCTTCAGGAACGAGAACGCCGCGTCCTCTCGCTGCTGAATCAGGTGGGATGGTCGTCGCTTCAAGCGGTCCGTATTCTTGATGTGGGTTGTGGCGCAGGGTTCTGGATTCGGGATCTCATCCGTTGGGGCGCCAGTCCACAGCACATCACTGGAGTGGACCTTCTGGAGCAACGTGTCGCGGAGGCGCGATGTCTGAGTCCTGAGGGCGTGACAGTTCAGTGCCGCAATGCGACCGCACTCGAATTCCCCGATGGGAGCTTCGACCTTATCATCCAGTCCACGGTGTTTACGTCCATCCTTGACCGCGATGTGCGGCAGCGTCTTGCCCACGAGATGCTGCGAGTGCTGAGACCGGGCGGACTGATCCTGTGGTATGACTTTCATGTAAATAATCCACGCAATCCCGATGTCCGTGGCGTCACGAGCCGCGAGATTCATCAGCTATTTCAGGGATGCCTGATCCGGCTCCGGCGCATCACCCTCGCTCCGCCGGTGGCTCGCGTACTGGCCCCTATTTCGTGGTTCGGTTGTCAGCTCCTAAGCGCAGTGCCGTTGCTGTGCACGCATTATCTGGGAGCCATTCGAAAGCCCTCGAACCATGACTGAACGAGCGGTTCCATTTCATCTCCCCGAGATCGGAGAAGAAGAGATTCGTGCAGTCACTGAGACCCTGCGGTCCGGCTGGTTGACGACGGGACAGCGGACCAAACAATTCGAGCAGGAGTTTGCACAGGTTGTGCACGCAACACACGCGGTGGCCACGAATTCGGGCACGGCCGCGCTGCATCTGGCGTTGGAGGCGATCGGAGTCAAGGAAGGTGATGAGGTCATTCTGCCGACCATGACGTTTGCCGCCACGGCCGAAGTGGTGGCATATCTCAGGGCCAAGCCGGTCTTGGTGGATAGCGAGCCTGATACGTTGAACATGGATCCTGACGCCGTGAGGCGAGCCATTACGTCACGAACCAAGGTCATCATGCCCGTTCACTTCGCGGGACATCCCTGCGAGATGGACCGGCTGATGTCATTGGCGACAGAGCACAATTTGAAGGTGGTCGAGGATGCCGCGCATGCG
>JACQHN010000257.1 GCA_016199015.1 Nitrospira defluvii | reverse complement strand
TGTCGTTTCCCGCGCCGCCCGTCAGCACGTTGGCGGCGCTATTTCCTGTCAGCACGTTATCCAAGGCATTGCCGGTGCCATTAATGGCGGTGGTACCCGTGAGCGTCAGGTTCTCCACGTTCGCGCCTAAGGTGTAAGTAAGCGAACTTTGCACCGTGTCGACCCCCTCGTTCGCATTTTCCGTCACCGTGTCTCCGGCATTGTCGACGACATAGATGTCGTCGCCGGCACCGCCGGACATGGCATCGGCTCCGGTTCCACCGTTCAGCGTGTTCGCGGCGCTGTTGCCAATCAGCGTATTGTTGACCGTATTACCGGTGCCGTTGATCGCCGCAGTGCCCGTTAGCGTAAGATTTTCAATGTTCGCACCCAGACTAAATGTCACTGCACTCTGTACCGTATCGGTGCCGGCGCTCGCGGCCTCGGTCACGGTATCCCCGGCATTGTCGACGATATAGGTGTCGTTGCCCGCCCCACCAGACATCGCATCGGCGCCTGCGCCTCCATCGAGAACATTGTTCCCCGTGTTGCCGGTGAGACTATTATTCAGCGAGTTGCCTGTTCCATTGATGGCCAAAGTCCCGGTCAACGTGAGGTTTTCGACTTCCGTTCCCAGCGCATAGGTGACCGCGCTTTGCACCAAGTCCGTTCCGCCTGCGGCACTCTCAGTCACCACGTCTCCGACATTGTCGACGACGTAGGTGTCATTCCCTGCTCCGCCGATCATCGTATCGGCGCCGGTTCCACCATTAAGCACATTGGCCGCGCTGTTCCCGGTCAAAGCGTTATTCAGGGCATTGCCCGTACCATTAATGGCGGTCGTACCGGTGAGCGTGAGGTTTTCAACATTCGCGCTGAGCGTAAAGGTCAGCGAGCTTTGCACGGTATCGATGCCCTCATTGGCATTCTCGGTGATCGTATCCCCGGTGTTATCGACAATATAGGTGTCGTCTCCGGCCCCGCCCGCCATCGCATCGGTGCCCGAGCTTCCATCCAGAATATTATTGCCAGTATTGCCGATGAGGGTATTGTTCAGCGTGTTGCCGGTTCCATTGATGGCCGACGTGCCGGTCAATGTGAGGTTCTCCACATTGGGCACTAGGGTCCAGGATACGGAACTCTGGATGGTATCTGTCCCACTGCTGGCTTGCTCCACGACTGTATCACCAATCCCCACAACATACGTATCATTGCCGGTCCCACCGGTCAGAACGTTAGCCGCACTATTCCCGGTGAGCGTGTTGTTCCCGGCGTTGCCGGTACCATTAATGGCGGCCGTCCCAATCAACGTCAGATATTCTAGATTCGTGCCCAACGTGTACGTGATGGCACTTTGAACCGTATCGGTTCCTTGCCCCGCGAGCTCGCTGACCACGTCTCCTGGGTCGTCTACGACATAGATATCGTTGCCAGTGCCACCGGTCATGGTGTCGACACCGCTTCCCCCATCGAGCGTATCGTTACCGGCTCCTCCATTCAGGCTATCATCGCCTCCGAATCCTGCTAACGTATCGTTGGTAACATTGCCGTACAAGAAATCGGCCTCTTCTGTCCCCTCAAGCGTCACGCCTTCCGTGTGGGCGAGCATCGCGTTGTAATCCCATATGGTTCCATCGCTGAATTGGATTCGATCAACGCGGAGCGAATCAAACAAGAAAAATCCGCCGAGAGTCACTTGATCAGTAGTATTATTGATCGTCAGAATCGCGTCAGCACCAAAATCAGGCGTCGCACGTAACGTGATATGGCCCGGATTAATTCCTTCAAGTTGAAGCGTATCAATATCGGAGGCATCACCTTGTTCGTCAATGAAGTCTCCGCCATATCCTATGCCAAACACATAGGTGTCATTGCCAGACCCGCCCTCCAAGAAATCGTTTCCTCCCCCTCCGTCGAGCGTATCGTTGCCTAATGAGGCCCTAATTTGATCGTTCCCGCCGAGGCCCGAGATGGTGTCGTCATTGACGGTGCCAAAAAAGGTTTCATCAGCGTCGCTGCCGACGAAGGCCTGCACGCGACTCTCAATCTCGGCAAGCCCCCACACCGTGCCACCGGTAAACACGAATTGATCGACGGTGGTGCTCGGCGAGACGAAGTAGGACTTCACCGTCAATTGATCAGTGGTTCCATTGACCTTGACGACCAGATCATTGGCATGGTTCTCAAACACAAGATCGGCGGGCGCGATATCCGACAGAAACTCGGCTTTATCGATACCGTTATGCGCATAAAGTTGCGTACCTGTTTCCACGGTATCCTGTCCATAGCCTCGGCCGAAGACGAACGTATTGTCTCCAAGCCCGATGAGCGTGTCGTTGCCCGCCTGCCCATCAAGCCGATGGGAACCGGACAGCACATTGTCCAAGGCATTACCGACTATGTTTACCTGTGCGGCCGGATCGAGGAACACATCGTCCTCGATTCTGACATTCTCGACGTTCTCTGGGGTGGAAAAGGTGAGCGACCCTGCCGGTGTGAGATAAATCGTATCCGTGCCCGCATTCGCCTCCTCAACAACAACCTGTGATCCCGATCGGAGATGATATCCATCATCGCCCATTCCACCGAAAAGTTGATCACCCACCCCTGCGGACTCTACAACATCATTCCCATCCCCACCGCGCAACACATTGCTCCCGGCACTCCCGAATAACCGATCATTCCCGGCACCGCCTTCTAAGATGTCGTCGCCTGCTTCTCCCTGCAACACGTCATCACCATCTTCGCCTAACAAAGTATCCGCGCCATCACGACCGGACACAACATCATTGCCTGCTCCGGCCATGATGCGATCGGCGAGGTCCGTCCCGACGAGATTATCGTCCGAAGCCGTTCCAAACAGCTGAAATCCACGCGCAACGAGCTGGCCGTAGCTGAGAATTATCCCGTCGGCAAATTCAAAAGTTTCTATAGGATGAAAAGCGTCTGGAGCCACTGTGCCGAAACCAGCGATCCGAACGGCATCTCCAGGATTTCCAACCCCTATCACCAGCGTATCGCCCGTATCGATCCCAAGTGTCACCGATTCAGACGTAATCCCCTCTCCAAAGACTAAACGGTTGCCTTGTCCGATAAAATCGACAATGGTGTCGGTTCCATCGCCGAAGTTAAACACATAGGTATCGCTTCCACCGCCGCCATTGAGGCTGTCGTTGCCGGTTCCCCCCTCCAACACATCATTCCCGGCGACGATTGTAGGATTGGTATCCAGTTCCCCAAACAGCACGTCATCGCCGGCATCGCCAAATAATTGATCATTGCCGCCTCCACCCTGCAGCACATCATTCCCGTCCCCGCCGTCAAGCACATCCGCACCAGCTTCCCCGGGAAAGAATGGCGTGTCTCCAAACAATAAATCGTTGCCTGCTTCGCCATAGAGTTTATCATTGCCGACATCGCCTACGAGTTGATCAGCCCCATCACCGCCAAACAGGTCGTCGTGACCGGCTCCTCCCCAGAGCTGGTCATCCCCTGCTTCCCCATCCAGCAGATCATTGCCACCAACGAGATTCAGAATGGTGGGATCGGGGCCATCGCCGTAAAGAAAGTCGTTCCCGCTCCCGCCCGCAAGGAAATCATCTCCTTCACGACCCTGGACGTCGTCGATGCCTTCGCCGCCATCGAGATCATCGTTCCCGAGGCCGCCATTGAGAAGATCATCCCCGTCTTCACCGAAAAGGCTATCGTTGCCTTCTTGACCAAAAAGAGCATCGGCGCCGGTGTCCCCGAAGAGAGTATCCTCTCCCATCCCACCCTGCAGTTCATCATCCCCAGCATCGCCTGACAAGTCATCGTCTCCGTCCTGCCCGAACAGCCTGTCGTTTTCGCTGCCCCCGATGAGCAAATCGTTGCCTCCGCCCCCATGCAGCTCATCGATGCCGGCGCCACCGTCGAGCACGTCATCAGCCCCCGCTTCATTCGCATAATCTCCGACCAACAGATCATTTCCGCTGCCCCCGACGAGTGTGTCCGCTCCTAAGCCGCCGAACAATTGGTCGGCACCGTCTCCGCCGTCCAACCAATCATTCCCAGGAAGCGAGACGGCGAAATCGGATTCCCCATGGAGGATGTCATTGCCCGCGCCACCGAGCAACGTATCGTCCCCAACGTCGCCCACGAGTAAATCGTTCCCGTCCCCTCCATCCAAGTAGTCATTCGCTCCCACCGTCGACACATAAGCAGCCATTGCATAATCGCTATAGCCAGAACCGTTGGTGAGTTTCGCAATCCAACCTTCCGGACGGTTCTCTCCCCGAAGAATGTCGTCTCCTTGCCCGCCCAGCAACACGTCGACGCCCAGCGCACCCAGGAGCTCGTCATTCCCAGCTCCACCGTCGATATAGTGACTCCCCGCACCAATAGAAGTTACGGTAAAGTTCGAGATACGGGTGTCAGCAATGGCGCGGTCATTGTCCTCGCCGCCCAAGAAGATGTCTCCATCCTCAACCATCGCATAGTCATTGCCGCTCCCGCCGATCAAGTAGTCGCCGCCATGCATTCCGCCTAAGATGTCATCACCGCTTCCACCATCCAAGAGGTCGGGGTTGACTTTGCCGTAGTCGATCCCGGTATCCAGGATGACATCATTGCCTCCATTCCCGAAGATCGCGAACGTTTGTGGACCGAAGTACCAATATGTGTTATTTTCAACACCGCCGACATCGATTTGATCGAACGGGCCGGTGGGTATACCCGTGTCTTGTGGCAAAGATGAAACATCCCGGAGAACAATGCCGAACTGCCCGCTCTGAAAATTCTCGTTCACGGTCATGATC
>JACQHN010000256.1 GCA_016199015.1 Nitrospira defluvii | reverse complement strand
GGGCGACGCCGAGCCGGTCGGCCAAGTCCTTCGGCTTCACCACGCTCTGAGCCAGGATGCGTCTCCATTCCTCCACGTCTCTATCCTTTCGCTTATGCTGATCTGGCAGGATTGGTAAAAACCCCCGCCAGCTTTGTTCTCACAAGACACGGCCGGCTCACCGTCTCGCCGGCGCGTCCACACACATGGCGCTCATTATTCCTCGCGCCGCGGACCTCGCTGCCTGCCTGTGCGTGGCACGCAGACAGGCGGCCTTGCCGGGCGGCGCTTTCGACCATCCTGCGGGCACTCTGCCTGTCGTTTTCGGCTCACACCCCTCTCTGTTTTCTGTGCATCGAAATCGTTCTCCAACGGTCTGTTGGTCCGTCGATCCCTGCAGGCGGGCGCCTGTTCGTGGCTCCGGCCTCTGTTCGTGATCCTCGCTGCCCGGTGTATGGGTCTGGGCCAAGTCCTCACGAGTCGGCCTTGTCGTAGCGCTGGTCGAGGTGGACGAGAATATCGTGAGTTTCCGTCAGAACGGTGTCCCCATCTTTCAAGACCGGTACATAGTACTGGCCTGACACGTCATAGACCTGTGTACGCATCGGGCGAAAGTCCGGCACCACGACGTCGTCATAGGGGACGTTCAGTTCGCTGAGACGATTCCGGACCACCGCGCAGTCCGGACACCATTGGACATGATAGAGCGTCAGTGCCATGAATCCCTATAATGAAACCGGTTGAATGTTCATGAATGTGTCGCTGGTGCGCCTGCGGCCATCATGTCAGCTTCGAAGGGATACTCGGCCCCATGGCACAGGGCGCCATGATCGCATCGACCATGCCGTGGATAATCTTTTTGTTCGCTGGGCAGAGGGTGGCGAGGATACCGCCGAGTTCGGCCTTGTCGCCCACCACAAAATAGTAGGGGGACAAGCGGGCACGGCCGGACATCGGCACCACCGTATCGGTTCGGTCATCGAGATAGGCGGACTCGAACAGGCGGCCTTTGTGAAACTCCTGCAGCACATAGGGGGTCGTCGGAAAGGCCTGGAGAGCTTGCTCTAAGGCCGCGGCCCACTCGACTTGCGGCAGATCATGCCCGATGGACACGCCTCGGCTCCCCCAGGCCAGCTCCGAGAATCCCGACGGTTTGAGTACCAGTTGTCTCTCCTTCTGAGTGGACTGGGCCAGGCGGCGAAAGTCCGACAAGGCCCGTCCCCCGATCGTCAGATGTGGGATGGTCGCCGTGGGAGGCACCGGCTGTGGATCAAGGATCCAGGTCCGGGGCAGCAGCCGTCGCAAATTCTCGCAGGTCTCGGTGGCCAACGTCTGGTCCCAGAAAGGCGCCAGCTCCGGATGGTGGAACAGGGCAAAGGCCAGCTTCTCTTCGAGCGCGGGTTTGTAGGGCGGCGTGACGGCGACCTGCCCTTTCTTGGCCGCATACATGACCAGTTCGGCTTTCGGAATGTTCTTCAGATCGAACAGTTCAAAGAAACGATACAGCAGGCCGATGCGCCGTGGTCCGTCTGGTTCTTGGAGGAATAGGCCCTCTTCTGAAAAATGAATGGCCCGCGGTTCGACGCAGAAGGCCTGACACCCGATATCCCGCAATCGCTGGGCCATCCACTCCATTTCCGGCCGGTATTCCTTGGCTTCGTCCGAGACGACGATCGCCAGGCATCCCTCCTGGTCGCCCTGCTGGGCGCGCACCATGGCGACGAACCCCTGCAGCATGCCGTCACGGCCGGCGATCAGGGGGGAACGTTCGGATGGTGTGTCACGTGTTGGGCTATCGGGGGCGATCTGGTTGTCATACGCCCGGGTCAAGCATCCCGTCAGGCCGATCCCACCGGGAACGGAATCGAGCTCCGTGATGACCATGCCGTCGGCGGTGGGAATGATGTCCGGTCGAATGATGCCGGGAATGAGATTCCGAAAGCGGTTCATCCGGCTATACGTGACCAGCGACTCCGGTTTGCCCTGGTCGAGATAGGCAGCGACCCACGTTGGTTGAATTCCGCGCGCGCTGTCCTGATAGAGGCGGTTCAGGGCTCGGTAGAAGGCCAGGAGATCTTGTCCTAAGTGTTGAAAGAAGGCCACATCGGAGGGGGACAGCACAACGGGAGTCGGGGCCACGCGAAACCGAGGCGGTAGCGTCGGGGAGCCGGTCGGCTCCGTTCTGTCTCCTGCCTCGACATAGCCGTAGACCCCGGCATGAACTAGGTCATCACGGATTGCGAGACAACGTCGGCGGGCTTCGTCGGAGTTCAACGGCTCACGTGAATATTGTGCCAGTGCCAATGCAATATCCTCGATGCTCACAGCGCAATCGCATGCACCGCACGCGCGGGTTGGATTCGAGGTGGAGCAAATCGTACCATGGCCTCTTGCGTCGGTACAAGTCGGCGGGACAGCCAGTTCTTTCGTCCGCCGCCTCTGGCGGGGAGCGGGAGTGCAGGCGGCAAAGAGAAAAGATTCGAACAGTAGGACCCTGTGCGGGTTAGTGCTACAATGCGGCCACATCTCATGACGAGCCTATTCGCTCCAGTCTCCCTGACGATTTGCTCGCGACCCATGGCAGGCTCTCTCCTACAAATCGTTCCCAGTGCCACCTGTCTGCACTGCGAGGTCTGTTGTCGGTTTCCAGAGCGGGACAGCTTCTTGCGGCCTTTCTTCACAGCAGAGGAAATTGAGAACGCGACTACGGCTGGTCTTTCACCTAAACACTTTTCGAATCCCGCTGGGACGCAAATCGATCTGGTGCAGAATCCGGTGGATGAGGGGTACATCTGCCCGGCGTTCGACCCTGCGACTTCGCACTGTCGAATCTATGACGTACGTCCACTGGACTGCCGATTGTATCCATTTGCGTTGATGTGGGATGCCATGCACGCGCAGGTCGTGCTCGGTTGGGATACTAAGTGCCCCTATATGCGAGATCTGTCGTCGCCGGCCACCAATCAGGCGGCACATGAGCTCGCACAATGGATCGAAAAGGACACCACGGTCGAGATCCTCGCACGCTATCCCAGGCTGATCGGACGATTTCAGGACGATGTGATCGTATTGCGGTCTCTTGAGCGAGTGACCGAGCGGCTGCAACAGGGCAGCGCCGTGGTGACGACGCGGGCTCTTACCCTTCCAGACCGAGAGCACATAGAAACGGCGCTCATGCTCAGTGCCGGCCATGACATGCCTTTGGCAGCGGCTTCCTTCGCCTACCATTACATCTGGCGGCATCTGTTGAGCTATGCATGGGTCGACCTGCACAACCACATGTGTCTGTTTGCCGAATCTCCTGATGGTGTCTTCATGGCCTTGCCTCCGTTGGGGACCGGCCCGATCGCGCAGCCACTGGACGCCGCCTTTCGTGTCATGCGTGAACGGAATGGCGACTCGTTGGTGACGCGAGTAGAAAACGTGCCGGAGGCTTGTGTCGCCGAGGTCCGGAAGCTGGGCTACCGGGTGATCGCCAAAGATGCCGACTATCTCTATGCCGCCGACGATGTGGCTGACCTTACAGGAGAGCCCTACAAGTCGCCACGGGCCGCCTGCAACCGATTCTTGCGGGAACAGGGTGGAGTGTTTGAGCCCTACGACCCACGCGATCGAACGGCTTGTCTCAGTCTGTTTCACGAATGGAGCGAGCAGAAACAGGAGGCCGGCGCTGATGACTGGGGACGGGCGCTGTTACAGGATGCTGCCGGTGCGCATGAGACAGCCTTGTCCTTTGCTCACGAGCTGGGACTCATCGGCGCCGTGGTTCGAGTCGGAGATCGCATTCGGGCCTATACGATGGGGATGTGGTTGAGTCCGGTAATGTTCTGTGTGTTGCTGGAGGTGGCTGACCGGAATATTGCGGGACTGGCCCCGTTTATCTTTCGTGAATTCTGTCGCCAAGCTCGCGCCAACGGGGCATGTTGGATTAATACGATGGATGATTCAGGTCTACCGGGTCTTGCGCGTTCAAAACAGTGGTATCACCCTGCGCGTTTATTGCCGAACTATATTGTGATGGAGTCCTGACTATGTCCGCCTCGTCCCCCGCTGCTTCATCCCGACGTTCGTACCCCTGGTTGCCCGTGTTGATCGTAGGCATGACCATCGTCGCCTTTGTCATCGGCCTGGTGATGCTGCGATCGATCGAAGTGCGAATGGTCGAGGCGACTGGGGAGAACCTCACGCTCGCATCGGCTGAAATCGCGGACAAGCTCGACCGGTTGCTCTTCGAGCGGCATGGCGACATCCGCATGATGGCGCGCGCGTTTTCGGGTCGCCCTCTCGACAAGAAATATCTCAATGAATATATACAATGGATGAAAGAGACCTATGCGCCGGTCTATCTCTGGTTGGGTGTGGCGGATGCCCAGGGCCATATGATCGTGGCCACGGATCCGGCCATCGTCGGCCAGGACACTGCTCGAAGTGGGTGGTTTGGAGGGGTGCGGCAGACAGGGACTGTGAGGGTCGATGAAGTCGAAATCCATGAATCGAACCACAAGATCGAATCGGTCGCCTTTACGGCTCCCATCGTGGGTGCGAAGGGTGAATTTCTCGGTGCCGTCACGTCGCGAGTCGGCTTGCCCATGCTCGAAGACGTGCTCCTGGAAACGGTGCGCGAGATTCAACGCACCGAGGGAGCCGTCGGGTCCTTTGAGTATCAGTTTTTGACCAAAGAAGGCGTGGTCTTCGTAGACTCAGTCGCCGCCAGCGGCGAACGGATCAATCTGAAGCAAGTCGGTCTGCCGTCGGCGGTGCTCAGTGGGTCGGGCAAGGCGGGGTATGTCGAGGAAGAGCATGTACGACGCCATGTGCCGGTGGTGACGGGGTATGCCCAGACCCAGGGGTATAGCGACTATTCCGGTTTGCAGTGGACGATTCTCTTGCGGATGGACCGGGACGTCATCTTGCTGCCGATCCGGGCGCTGATGTGGAAGCTGGGGATTGCCGGCGTGGTCGTGTGGCTTCCAATGGTGGGGTTGTTGTTGTGGGCCACCGGGCGGTTGCGTGACCAGCATCGGCAGGCGCAGCAAGAGAGTGAATGGGCGCGTGCAGCGGAGGCGGCGCTGCTGCAGAGCCAGGAACGTAACCGTGTCATCGTCGATACGGCGTTGGACGCCGTCATCTCAATGGATGCGGCCGGTATCATCACGGATTGGAATGCCCAGGCGGTCAACATTTTTGGGTGGGAACGGGAGGAAGCGCTTGGTCGTCGTGTATCGGAGACCATCATTCCGTTTCGCGCTCGGGAGGCGCATGAACGCGGGCTGCAGCATTTCTTGGAGACGGGGGAAGGCGGGATCCTCAACCGGCGGATCGAGATGCTGGGCAGCCATCGTGACGGCCACGAGTTTCCGGTGGAAATCACCATTTCCCCGGCCAGACTTGGCGACGCCTATATTTTCAGCGCGTTCCTCCGGGATATCACCGCGCGGAAGCGTACAGAGCGCCAGCTGGCCTCGCAGTATGCCGTCACGCGGGTGTTGGCGGAGTCTCGCACGTTGGAAGAGGCGGGGCCGAAGATCCTCCAGGCCATCTGTGAAAGTCTGGAATGGGAGTTGGGGGTGTTCTGGCGGCTTGACCGGCAGGGAAGTGTCCTGCGTTGCCTCGATGTGTGGCAATCGCCCGGTTTGAACGCCGAAGAATTTGTCCTGTCCACCTGGCAGCATGCGTTTGCGATCGGCAAGGGACTGCCGGGACAGATTTGGCAGGCGGGGCAGCCGACCTGGATTATCGATGTCGTGCAAGAAGCAAATTTCCCTCGCGGCGGCGCCGCCGCGAGGGTGGGATTACACGGGGCGTTCGGGTTCCCTGTTCGGGTCGGCACCGAGGTTGAGGGCGTGATCGAATTGTTCCGGCGTGAGATCAAAGAGCCGGATGAGCAGTTGCTCAAAATGGTTGCCGACGTGGGACTCAAGATCGGGCAATTCGGCGAGCGGGCGCGAGCCGAGGACGCGCTTCGGCGCACGGAAGCGCAGCTCCAACAGTCCCAAAAGATGGAAGCTGTCGGACGGCTGGCCGGTGGAGTGGCGCATGATTTCAACAACATGTTGACCGTCATTCGAGGGTACAGCGAATTGGTGTTGAGCCGTCTGAGTCCGACCGATGGGTTTCGGAAGGAACTGGAAGAAGTGAAGAAGGCGGCTGATCGCGCGTCGGGTCTCACCGGACAATTGCTGGCCTTCAGCCGCCGGCAATTCATTGCCCCGAAGGTGTTGGATCTGAATGCGGTCATCCACAATATGGAGGGCATGCTTCGGCGTCTGCTGGGAGAAGACATCGTCGAGCTCTGTACGGTCTTGGATCCCAATTTGGGACAACTGAAGGCCGATCCCGGTCAG
>JACQHN010000270.1 GCA_016199015.1 Nitrospira defluvii | reverse complement strand
GCTCGCCGCTCAGTCGGTCAACATCCTGTTCAAGGATGCCTCCCTCCCTCGCGGCTCCGCGCGCCCGTCTCGCTTGGCGTCTCGACGGTTTCGTCACGAACTCTCGTGAATAATGCGGGCTAGAGGTTGTTTCGACTTGCGACATTGGCCGCTTGAGCACTCCAATCGCCATCGCTTCCAGGGACACATTGTCCTGTGCGGACAAGATGCGCGTCGAAACGGTACGTGGCCTGCTCCGAATTTTCAAGGCGTCTGTCGCGGAAGTGCAGAAAAAAAGGCGGATCAGCCGACATAGGGATCTTTCAAGATTCAGGCTCGTTGTTTGAAGGGCATGTCCATGGGTGTTTCATCTCGTATCAGAAGGAGGATGACATGATGAAATCTCTCATCCTAATCGGCTGCCTCGTCGTGACGGGGATCGCCGCGTCATTCGTGGGACCAACGATAAGTCTGGCTTCGCTGGCGTACACTCGTGTGAGTGTCGAGGCGGTTGACATGGCGCTCCCCAGTCTGACATTTAGAACAACAGAAGGCCAAGTCTGGACGCTGCCGGCCGCATCCGCTGATCTCCTGAAAGGATTACAAAAGGGTGATACCTGCAGCGTGGAGATCGATCTTGAAAACCGTGTCACCAAAATCGTGAAGGTCGATTCAACATCCCCGTAGGCGCTCACGCGCATATTCTTCAATCGAAGACCGGTTTGATCTGGTCGACGCTTATTGTGAGGTACCCGATGTCACGTTTTTATGCGATGTGCCTAACCGTTGCCTGTGCGGCCAGCATTATTCTGAGCGGGTCAATTCACGCACAAACCAATCAACCGTTCATTGAGGATGGATCGAAGGTCACCCTTCAGCTGGTCATCAGTGTCCCTCATGACCAGCTCACCATTCCTCCGCACACCAGTGAATACACCCATGGGGCGAAGCAACTGATACCGGGGCTGGAACAGGCCCTGGCTGGTATGCATGCGGGTGAAAAGAAACGGGTCGAACTCGATGCGGACCATGCCTTCGGTCAATACGATGCCACGAAGAAGGCGACGGTCCCGCGTACCCACTTGCCGCAAACTATCACTGCAGGAGAAATTTCCACCACTCCGGAAGGCCGACCGTTCACAGTCGTATCCCTGGCGGATGATTCAGCTGTGATCGACTTCAACCACCCACTCGCAGGAAAACACATCATTCTGGACGTGGTCGTGCTCACCGTGAGGCCGAAGGCATAGCCCATTACCTGTACTAAAATGGGGCAGAACCATCACCCATGATTCTGCCCCGCCTTCCGTATCCTCCATCTCTCCTCATCGTCGTCTACATTTGACACAGCTCGATCGAGCAGATCACTCCGCCTACGCTTAGGCGTCCCGCTGTGCAGGTTGAAGATCACTGTTTCGGAGAGCCTCCATGCATCGATCGCTCAGTCATTGTTTGATCCTCTTCACGGCGATCATCGCCGGTCAGTTCTTGATGCCCTCTCCCTCGCAGAGCCAAGGGGGAAGCGGCCAAGTAACCGTGACACCGACCGCCGACAAACTCATTGCCTGGTCAGCCGCAGGAGGCGGCGTGGAGGAATCGCTCCAGCCGGGCGAGTCCGTTATTACATCGAGCGCACGGGGACATACGGGCTTTGTGCAGACCTCGACCAGACTGTTAGGATTTTCTGCCGGCCTGCAGCAATGGCGAGAAGTGCGTCTCGGGGTCCAAGAGCGGATCGAACGGTTTCGCCTACTCCCCTTTCTGATCCTCGCGCACAGCAATCAAGAGGTGCATGGATTTCAAGAAAGTCGCGGACACTGGACCAGTATCGCACTCGGCCCAAGCGAGACGGTCACCCAACTCCGCGGCCACGGACACGTGGCCGTCGCCATCACCAACGAACGCGCACTGGGGTTCTCCACCTATACCGGCGGCTTCTACGACATCGACTGGACGCCGAGCGAACGCGTGGTCTCCGTCGATGGCGGACAGAACGCCTTGGTCGTGCGCACGTCATCCCGCACCTTGGTGCTCAAGTCACAATCCACCGGCTGGACCGAAGCAAGATAACGCCGACGGCGCGCGCCAACTTGGCTGCCTTACATCCGCCCTTCGTCGATTTCGATCACATCGGCCCAAGTCGTCACGGGAGGCAAAGAGGCAACCGGTACGCCGCGCTTCGTCGCAATGGCTTGAATGCGTCCCTCAAAGCGTTGCCGCGCCGTGTCATCTTTCGGACCTCCACTTAAAAGCCCCTGCGACCATTGCGCAATTTCCTGTTCGGAACGTTTGCAGCCATTGGACTTCACCCAGCCCAACAACTTCTCATCGCTCTCACCGGCCAACACCTGTTGCTCGAAGGCCTTCACATCGATCTGCAAAAAATCGATCAAGTATTTATCGAACCCGACCGTGATGTAGTTGTAGTCCTGAATCTTGCCTGCATGCCGCAAGCGAATCTTGTCGATAAACCGCCCCAAGTGGGCGATGCCGCCGAGGAGCACTTTCGGACTGCGGGGATACTG
>JACQHN010000254.1 GCA_016199015.1 Nitrospira defluvii | reverse complement strand
GCGGCGACGAAGGCGCCTTCTCCGAGCTCGACAAGGTGAACAAGGTGACCGTTGCTGCCCGGCTGAAAGAGATCCAAGGCGACAAGGAGGCCAAGGACGAATCCGCCGTGCTCAATGAGTGGTTGAAGCTCGCCAACCAGGAGGCGGACCTCAAACGCACACTGAAGGAAGACGAGGCCAAACTCGATGCGCTGGCCTATGCGAAATACCCCCAGCTTACCGAGAGTGAGATCAAAATGCTGGTCGTAGACGACAAATGGCTGGCTGCCCTCGATGCCGCCATCCACGGCGAGATGGACCGCATCAGCCAGGCTCTCACCCAACGCGTGAAGGAACTGGCCGAACGTTACGAGAGTCCGCTGCCGCAGATGGTCAGTCGCGTGGCCGAGCTGGAGGCCAAGGTGAACCACCACCTTGAAAGGATGGGGTTCACACCGTGAGCAAAAACCTTCTCGCGCTTCCCGAAGACTACGCCGACTGGCTCGTCAGTCTGAAACAGCGGATCAGCGGTGCTCGGCAGCGGGCGCTCCTCTCTGCCAATGAAGAACAGATCCGCCTCTATCACGACATCGGTCGCGATATTCTGGAGCGCCAAAGCCGACAAGGCTGGGGAGCCAAAGTCATTGACCGGATCTCCTCCGATCTTCGAGCCGCGTTCCCGGACATGAAGGGCTTTTCCAGTCGCAACCTCAAATACATGGGCTTTTTTGCCAAAATGTGCCCCGATCTACAAATTGGGCAGCAGTCTGCTGCCCAATTGCCCTGGTTCCACATCGTCACGCTCCTCACCAAGGTCTCCGACCCCGCCGAGCGGGAATGGTATGCCGGCGAAACCGTCCGGCAGGCTTGGCCCCGCGCCACGCGGATCTGCATATCAAAAACCACCTGTATCTGCGCCAGGAGGCTGCGGTGAACAACTTCGAGCAACGACTCCCTGCTGTCCATGCCGATCTTGCCACCGAGATTCTGAAAGACCCCTACCACTTCGATTTCTTCGGCCTCGGGGATGAAGCGCATGAACGCGACATCGAGAACGCACTCATCCGTCACATCACCCGCTTCCTCCTGGAACTGGGCGCGGGCTTCGCCTTCGTCGGTCGCCAATTCCGACTGGAAGTCGAAGGCGATGAGTTCTTCATCGACCTCCTCTTCTACCACACCAGGCTCAAATGCTATGTCGTCGTGGAACTCAAGGCCCACGCCTTCAAACCCGAACACGCCGGGCAGCTCAACTTCTACCTCGCTGCCGTGGATGCACAGATCAAAGCCCCGGACGACAAACCCACCATCGGCCTGCTGCTCTGCAAAACCAAGAAACGCCTCGTGGCGGAATACGCCCTGTCCGGCATCGCCAAGCCCATGGGTGTCGCCGAATATCAGCTTGTCCGCGCCCTGCCCGAACCGCTTGACACCTGCCTGCCGACCATCGAGGAAATCGAAGCCGAGTTCTCCCAAGGACTGGAGTCGGAGGGAAATAATCATGGCTAAGGGACATCGGCCTCCGAACAACGTTGATGCCGCCATCCACGGCGAGATGGATCGCATCAGCCAGGCCCTCACCCGGCACGTGAAGGAACTCGCCGAACGTTACGAAACCCACATGCCGCAGCAGGTCAACCGCATGCCCAAGCTGGAAGCGAAGGTGAATGCACACCTGGAAAAGATGGGATTCTCGTGGAACTGAAGCCTGGCTATTTATGCCCACCAGGGTACAAGCAGACTGAGGCGGGGGTACTTCCGGAGGATTGGGGAGTTGTTAGCGCGTTCGACGCTTGCTCCAAAATCCAAGACGGCACTCATTTCTCGCCGCGGAGCGGAGGGAATGACTACCTCTATGTCACATCCAAGAACGTTCGGTTCGGTCACTTGGACTTATCTACTGCCGGTTGGATTGACGCCACCCAACATCAGGCGATTTACCGGCGTTGCGATGTCAAGAAAGGGGATCTTCTTCTCACGAAGGACGGCGCAAATACGGGAAACGCAGCACTAAACACTCTCGCGGAGGAGTTCAGCCTTCTTTCGAGCGTCGCCTTCTTGCGGTTCAATCCGAGTAAGCACTGCGCTGCATATTTTCTTCAACAAGTTCTGACGTCGCAGGGCCAGCGCCAAATCCAGGAGGCGATGGCGGGTAACGCCATTACTCGTCTAACCCTTGAGAAGATCAACAAGCTCCGCTTTCCGGTTCCGCCGACCAAAGCCGAACAAGAAGCTATCGCCGAAGCCTTGAGCCATGCGGATGCCCTCACCGAATCCCTGGAGCAACTCATCGCCAAGAAACGCCACCTCAAACAAGGCGCCATGCAGGCATTGCTCACCGGCCACCAACGTCTCCCTGGTTTCCACGGCGAGTGGGAGATCTGTCAGATTCGAGATGTTGCCGACGTGAAGACCGGCCCGTTCGGATCGTCGCTACACGAACGCGATTATGTCGAGGATGGCACGCCGATCATTACCGTCGAGCACTTGGATGAGTTTGGAGTTTCGCATTTCAATCTACCGAAGGTCTCCGAATCGGACAGGCAACGACTGAAAGCATACGCGTTGCAAGAACACGACATTGTCTTCAGTCGTGTTGGCTCGGTGGACAGGAATGCCCTCATTCGTTCAGAGGAATTGGGTTGGCTATTCTCTGGGCGCTTGCTCCGAGTTCGACTGGATCGCAGGACGGTATTTGCCCCTTATCTTAGCTACTATTTTCACGCCGAGCCATTCAAGCAACGTGTGAGGACCGTAACAGTTGGGCAAACAATGGCATCGCTGAATACTCAGATTCTGAAAGGCATCACCATTCATCTCCCCCACCTCGCCGAACAAACCGCCATCGCTGCCATCCTCTCCGACATGGACGCCGAGATCGCCGCCCTGGAAACCAAGCTCGCCAAAGCCCGCCAGCTCAAGCAGGGCATGATGCAGGAACTGCTGACCGGGAGGATACGCCTGGTATGAAGGAGACCCAGCACATCGAATGGAAGGAGTCCTGGCGGGACGACTATTTGAAATGGCTTTGCGGTTTTGCGAATGCCGAAGGCGGGGTGTTGGTCATCGGACGGAACGACAAGGGGAAGGCCGTCGGCGTGAGCCACGCCGGGAAACTGATGGAAGACCTTCCCAATAAGATTCGCGATGTGTTGGGCATCATGGCGGATGTTCATCTCGTTAAGGCGGCGGAGAAGGAGCTGGTCGAAATCCGAGTGGAGCCGTATCCCAGTCCCATCAGCTATAAGGGCCAATACCTGTACCGCAGCGGCAGCACCACGCAGGAGCTGAAAGGCGCGGCACTTGAGCGGTTCCTGCTGAAGAAACGTGGACGCCATTGGGATGATGCGCCGGAACCCTCGTTCACCGCACGGTCGTGCAGCGCTGCGGCCTTGCGCCTGTTCAAGACCGGCGCCTCGCACAGCGGCCGCATGGACCGGGCCGTCTTGCGCGATAGCCGGGCGGTCATTCTCGGGAACCTGGAACTGACCGAGACACACGGCTTGAAACGGGCCGCCTGTCTTCTATTCTCCGCCCGCCCGGAGCAGTATGTCAGCGGGGCATGGATCAAGATCGGCTTCTTTGTCACAGACGACGACCTCCGGTATCAGGACGAGGTGCACGGCAGCCTGTTCGAGCAGGTAGAGCACACGCTGGAACTCCTGCACACGAAGTATCTGAAGGCCTACATCAGCTACCAGGGGTTGCAGCGGCGTGAGACCTTCCTCTTTCCCTATGCCGCTCTGCGCGAGGCCCTGCTGAACGCGGTGGTCCACAAGGACTACAGCAGCGGCGTTCCCATCCAGATCAGCGTGTATGAAGACAAGATCGTGCTCTGGAACCCCGGCGATCTGCCGGAGCACTGGACGCTGGAACAACTGCTGGGCAAACATCCGTCCCGGCCCTTCAATCCGTTGATCGCCAATGCTTTCTTCCGGGCAGGGTATATCGAGTCCTGGGGACGCGGTATCGAGAAGATCAATCGCGAGTGCCTGGAGCACGGGGTTGAGCTGCCGGTCTATGACTTCGGGATGGCGGGGCTGATGCTGACCTTCCACGCGAATCCTGCGCAGCTGCAGGCCGCCGCTTCGGGGACTACTCAAGGAACTACCCAAGATAGGTTGGGTGAAAAGTTGGGTGAAAAGTTGGGTGAAACCCGAGCCGCCATCGTCAGAGCGATGGCGGCGAACCCACAGGTGACCGTCGTACAGCTTGCGAGATCTCTGCGTATCAGCACGACGGCGGTAGAAAAGAACTTGCGCCTATTGAAAAACCTCGGCCACATTGAGCGAATCGGGCCGGCGAAAGGCGGTCGCTGGAAAGTGACACGAGCCCCATCATGAGCACCGTTGGCCAACGAGAGAAGCGGACCCAGCAGCGCGTGGTGACACTGTTCCGCGAGCAGCTTGGCTACGACTATCTCGGGGATTGGACCGATCGAGCCGGCAACCGCAATATCGAAGAACAGTTTCTGCGAGCTTTCCTGCGTGACAGACAGGGCTACGATGAGGCGCTGATCTCGCGGGCGCTGTACCTCCTGGACAAGACCAACGCTCTCAAACAGGGCATGATGCACGAACTGTTGACGGGGAGAACGCGCTTGGTATGAAACCGCTGAGGATCTTCATCAGCAGCGTGCAAAAAGAGTTCGCGGCTGAGCGGGCGGCGCTGCGGGATTATCTGCGCGGCGATGCGCTGATGCGGCGGTTCTTTGAGGTGTTCCTGTTCGAGGATCTGCCTGCTTCCGACCGCCGGGCGGATGCGGTCTATCTGAAGGAAGTGGCTGCCTGCGATCTGTATATCGGCCTGTTCGGACATGACTATGGCTATGAGGATGCGGCTGGCATTTCTCCGACCGAGCATGAGTTCACCCGGGCCACGGAACTGGGCAAACCTCGCCTGATTTACGTGAAGGGGGCCGACGACAAGGCCAAACACCCGAAGATGCAAACCCTTATCCGGCGGGCCACGCCACAGTTGATCCGCCGCCGCTTCAGCACGTCGGACGAACTCGGTTCGGCGTTGTATGCCAGCCTGATAGAACATCTGGAACGAACGGGAGCCATTCAGTCCCTTCCCTTCGACGAGCAGCCCTGCCTCGACGCCACGCTCGATGACCTGGATGCCGAAGCAGTCCGGCGATTCATCCGGGAGGCGCATCACAAACGCCGGTTTTCGCTGTCTGAACACACGCCGGTGGGTGACGTTCTTGCCCATCTCAACCTGATTCGGGATGGACGGCCAACCCGTGCGGCCATTCTTTTGTTCGGCAAGGATCCCCAGCGGTTCGTCTCCTGTTCTGAAGTCCGCTGCATGCATTTTCACGGCACGGTCATCCAACGGCCGGCGCCCTATTACCGGATATTCAAGGGAAATCTGTTTGGGCAAGTCGATCAGGCGGTGGACTTTGTGCTCTCCAAGCTCGACCTGAGTGTTGGTACTCGCTCGGCGAGCACGCAAGCCCCCACTCGATACGAGGTTCCTCCAGATGTGATTCGCGAAGCGATCGTCAACGCTGTTGCCCACCGGGACTATGCGCACCAGGGGGCCATTCAGGTGTCCGTCTTTACGGATCGCCTGGAGGTGTGGAACCCGGGAGAGCTTCTCGCGCCGCTGACGCTCGAACAACTCCGAAAGCCGCACCGTTCACTGACACGCAATGCACGGGTCTGCGAAGCGCTCTATCTGGCAGGCTACATCGAAAAGTATGGCACCGGCACCCTGATGATGATTCAGGAAAGTGTCGAGCACGCATTGCCCGAGCCCGATTTCGATCAGCAGCCGGGGGAATTTGTGACGACCCTCTGGCGTGACTGGCTCACGGCGCATGTGCTTGCCGGCCTCAATCTGAATGACCGCCAGAACGCTGTTATCCCCCATCTGAAGATCAATCGGCAGATCACCAATGCCGAGTACCGGCAACTCACCGGCGCAACCGACAGGACGGCCGGCCGAGACCTGGAAAACCTGGTACGCAAAGGCCTTCTGATGAAAACCGCCAAAACCGGACGAAGCACTGCCTACCGTCTAGTACAGAAACCTGCCATAAACCCGACAAACCCGCCATCCGAGAACCCGACATGAACCGGACAAAGCAGACATCGCCCACGGTGACAAACCTAGGACCGAAAAAACGGGAGCCCATCGAATGACGACCGTCGGCCAACCAGAGCGAGCCACGCAGAATCGCGTCATCGCCCTATTCCGCGACGAGCTGGGCTACCGCTACCTCGGCGACTGGACCGACCGCGACGGCAACAGCAACATCGAGGAAGGTCTGCTCTCGGCATGGCTAACCAAGGGTGGCTACACAGCACCACAGATCAGTGTCGCTCTTCATAGGCTTCGCATTGAGGCGGACAACAACCACAACCGCACGCTCTACGGCAACAACCAAGCCGTCTACAACCTATTGCGCTACGGCGTGCCAGTGCAGGCCCAAGCCGGACAGCCTCATGAAACTGTTCACTTTGTTAATTGGCACGAGTCCGAGAAGAACGACTTCGCCATCGCCGAGGAGGTGACGCTCAAGGGGAACCATGAGCGTCGGCCTGACCTCGTGCTCTATGTGAACGGCATCGCCGTCGGTGTGATTGAGCTAAAGAATAGCCGCGTGAGCATCAGCGACGGCATCCGCCAAAGCCTTTCGAACCAACAGCCGGAGTTCAACGCCTGGTTCTTCAGCACGGTGCAGTTCATCTTCGCCGGCAACGACTCCGAAGGCCTGCAGTACG
>JACQHN010000253.1 GCA_016199015.1 Nitrospira defluvii | reverse complement strand
CAGCGTCTACGACATCCAGCGGGCGGTCGTCGATGGTGCCACGGTCCCCATCTACTACGAAAGTCGCCTCGCCAAACTGGAGCTGAAGGCATCGGAACGGCCCAAGATCGATCCCGAGTTCGAGGAAGCCACTGAAGGCGAGGAGGTCGAGCGCAAGGAGAAGCTCAAGAGCCGCTGGGCGCAGCTCGAAGCCGTGGTGGGATCGGATAACCGGATCAAGTTGATCGCTCGTGACCTGGTCGATCACTTCGAGAACCGGCTTTCGACGATGGACGGGAAGGCGATGGTGGTCTGCATGAGCCGCCGAATTTGCGTGGAGCTGTACCGCGAGATTGCTGCGTTGCGCCCCAAGTGGCATGGCGATTCGGACGAACTCGGCTCGATGAAGGTGATCATGACTGGGTCGGCATCCGATCCGATGGAATGGCAGGGTCACATCCGCAACAAGAAACGGCGTGAGGACATGGCGCTACGGTTTCGCGACCCGAAGGACCCTTTTCAAATTGTGATCGTGCGGGATATGTGGCTGACGGGCTTCGACGCGCCCAGTCTCCACACGATGTACGTGGACAAGCCGATGCGCGGGCACGGGCTGATGCAGGCCATCGCTCGGGTCAACCGCGTGTTCAAGGATAAGCCTGGCGGGCTCGTGGTGGATTACCTCGGCCTTGCCGACGAACTCAAAAAGGCGCTGGCGACGTACACCGAAAGCGGCGGCACCGGGAAGACGGCGATTGATCAGGCCGAGGCCGTGGCTGTCATGCTGGAGAAGTACGAGATCTGCCAAGGACTCTTCGGTTCATACACCACGCCTGCCGGCATGGTGAGGGGCTTTGACTGGTCGCGCTGGATAACTGGAAAACCGCAAGAGCGTCTCTCGGTGTTGCCCGCCGCGCAGGAACATATCCTTGCCCAGCAAGACGGTAAACCTCGTCTGCTGCGCGCAGTCACCGACCTCTCGCAAGCCTTCGCGCTTGCCGTGCCACACGAGGAGACGTTCCGTGTCCGGGACGATGTGGGATTTTTCCAGGCCGTCCGCTCAGTCCTGGCCAAGAACACGCCAGGCGAGCAGAAGACTGATGAAGAACTCGACCACGCGATCCGGCAGATCGTCTCGAAGGCTGTCATGTCCGACGAGGTGGTGGATATCTTCGCCGCGGCCGGACTGAAGAAGCCGGACCTCTCGATCCTCTCCGACGAGTTCCTGGCGGAAGTTCGCGGGATGCCGCAGCGCAACCTAGCAGTCGAGTTGCTCCGCAAGCTCCTGGCTGGTGAGATCAAGACCCGATCGAAGCGCAACGTCGTGCAAGCCCGCTCCTTCGCGGAACTCCTCGAACAGTCGATACGGAAGTACCAGAACCGAGCGATCGAAACCGCTCAGGTGATCGAAGAGTTGATCGGCCTTGCGAAGCAGATGCGGTCGGCCCATACACGAGGAGAGACGCTTGGCCTGACCGAAGACGAGTTAGCCTTCTATGACGCACTGGAGACGAACGACAGCGCCGTGAAGGTACTGGGCGAGCCGACGCTGACCAAGATCGCTCGCGAGCTAGCCGAGATGGTGAAGAAGAATGTCACCATCGATTGGACGGTGAGAGAAAATGTGCGAGCGCAACTCCGTGTCCTAGTGAAACGCATTCTTCGCAAGTACGGCTATCCACCGGACAAGCAGGAGCAGGCGACCCAAACCGTCTTGGAGCAGGCGGAGGTTTTGTGTGCGGAGGTTGCTTGAAGAGCAGCCACCCCCAAAAATCGTGGTCAGGTATTGCAATAATTCAACCACCGCACAGAGATCGAACAGAATACCGCCCCCTACGCAGCCTGATCCGGTGGAGCGTTGAGGCGCGTGAACGTGAGGCGCTTACGCGCTGGCAGCAATCCGGATACGGGAAGCTTCATGAACTCGCGCGCCGACAGCGGCCAGACTTCCTGGTTGCCGTTATTGGTCTTTTGCGTCTCCGTTCGACGAATCGGGCGTTCGATTTGCTTCTGCATGGTGGCCACCTCCTTGTAAAGTCCTGAACCCTACCCTCTCTGCGTGAACCGGCCTCCCAACCTCACGCTCCCTTGCTTTATTTCTACCTCCTGCAGTGAACTGTCACGACTAGATGAACCCCTAGTTAAGGGTCAGGTCTTGCAATATAACAATAGCAACGGGTAGGCTCGCATACATGGCTCGTCCACTCCGCATTGAGGTGCCCGGAGCCGTCTACCATGTCACCAGTCGGGGCAATGCCCGGCAGGATATCGTGGCCGATGATCGCGACCGGTCCCAGTGGCTCACCTTCCTGGCCCATGTCGTGGATCGCTATGGGTGGATTTGTCATGCCTACTGTCTGATGGACAATCACTATCATCTCCTCGTCGAGACGCCGCAGCCGAATCTCTCGCTCGGCATGCGCCAGCTGAATGGCCGCTATACGCAGGCATACAACCGCCGGCATGAACGGGGTGGGGCATCTGTTTCAGGGGCGATTCACGGCGATCTTGGTCGAGAAAGATGCGCATCTGCTCGAACTCTGTCGGTACGTGGTGCTGAACCCCGTGCGTGCCAAGCTGGTGTCACATCCCCGGCAGTGGGCCTGGAGTAGTTACCGGGCGACGGTAGGGGAGACCAAGGCGGCCGTGTGGCTGACGATGGACTGGATACTCCATCAATTCGGCCAGCGGGTGGGCCCGGCGCAGGAACGGTATCGCACCTTTGTGGCAGAAGGGCGGGGTGGGCCAGGGCCTTGGGGGCAGGTCACCGGGCAGATCTATCTGGGCTCAGAGAAATTTGTGGCGCGGCACCAACCGAATCGGATGATCCGCGATATTCCCCGCCGCCAGACGCAGGCGCAGCGGCCATCATTGCGGGCGCTGTTTCAGCGGAAGGGTGACCCGGCGCGGCTGATCCACCAGGCGTATCGGCAGTATGGGTATCGGTTGGCCGAGATTGCGGACCATTTGGGCGTGCATGCCGCGACTGTGAGCCGCCGCTTGAAGCGGGCCGAACAGGGAATGTGTCATAGCAAGGCCTGACCATACTAGTAGATGGATGAAGGAGGTGCTGCTGAGTGCATTCGGCCTCCGCTCCCACGCCGGCTTGTCTTCGGCTTGCTCCGTGGAAGATTAGGCAGCTTTGAGGGGCTTATTTCTTGGCGGGATACATCTCGACCGTCTCCCGAATCTTGACCCATTTGTCCCATCCATAACTTCCGGCCGTACTCCTGATGGCTTCCCGAGCGGCAGCAATGGTTCTGTTCATGCTTTCTCGATTCACGGTGGGCTGGTATCGAACGACGATCTGGAGTGTCTCGGGATCCACAAGAATAATGTCGAGCGAAAACGGATGGTCGGGACTCGCCTCTCGTCGGAGGCCGGCTCGCATGGTTACCGCCAGCCATTCCCCTTCCGTTGGTATGTACAGCGCGTGGCCGGGCCGACTGGGCGTCGGTTGCACGTTGTTGGTCACACTTTCCTCTCTCTCAATCTGACATTCCCTGTTTCGGCAGGCCTTTGCCTGCGCTTCCCGATTCTCCAGGCACGCGACCTTATCGTCCGCGCTGATGGCATTCCCGAAGCATTTTCTCGCCTCCGCATCAGCTGCATTGAGACAATCTGCACAAGGGGTCTGTGCGTGGACAGGCGCGCCGAGAAACAAGAGTGGGAACAACACGAACACCAGTCGTACGTTCATGATCGGACCTCCTGCAAGCAGTGCCGAGACAACATGCGCGTGAGGAGTCGCCTGAGTTTTCATCAATGGGGCCAGACGGAAACCGAAGATACCCCCTGAGATCCCCTCGCAGCCTCTCTGTTCGTGCCTCATCCTCTACGCCACTCGCTACCATTTTTCAATTATGTCCCCCGGCCGGTCGATCAGGCGTCAAGCCTCGGGCAGGTCCGGTCTGGCAATCATACATCGCGAGGCCGTACACTGCCTTGCGATGACGCGTCCACTTCGTCTGGAATTCCCCGGTGCCCTGTACCATGTCACCGGTCACGGCAATGCCCATCTTCCAGCGCTGATACCAGGAGAGGACCTCGATGTTGAATGCGAATGTACTGGCGGCGGTGCTGGAGTTTCGACGGAAGCGTGATTGGGAGCAGTTTCACAAGCCCAAGGAGCTCGCTGCCGCCATTACGGTTGAGGCGAGCGAATTGCTGGAGATCTTCCAATGGAAATCGCACGATGAGGTGACCCGTCTCCTGGAAAGCCCGTCAAGGGAACGCGTCGAGGATGAAATCGCCGATGTCGTGATCCTCCTGTCATACCTCTGTCATGATCTTGCCCTGGATGTGAATGCCGTGGTGCTCTCGAAGCTGAAGAAGAACGAAGCCAAATATCCGATTGAGAAGTCTTACGGCAATGCAAAAAAGTATGATGAAACCTAACGAGGTAAAGCCAGACGTTCACGCAATCGGCGGCGGTCTCCGGCCGATGAAGAAGCTGACACGGTAGGCGACGAAGAAGAACCCCACCTACCTGAAGCTTCGACGGGGGACCTCCACCTACGCGGCCTGATTCGGTGGTGCGAGGCGGCTGAATGTGAGGCGCTTACCTGCTGACAGCAACCCCGAGACGGGAAGCTTCATGAACTCGCGCGCAGACAGGGGCCACACTTCCTGCTTGTCGTCATTGGCCCTTTGTGCCTCTGTCCGACGAAGCGGGCGCTGGATTTGCTGCTGCATGGTAGCCACCTCCTTCTAGGGATATGGAAACCCAGGCTCTCTGCTTGGACCAGCCTGCGACCTTTGCGCTGTTATGCTTTACTTCTACCCGCTGTTGCTGAGCGCCACGACTAGATGAATCCCTGGATTGACTCGGTCTTACCCCTAGAGATTTTCAGTCCCCGGAAGCCAGATTGGCCTTCCCAGTCGAGCTACTAAGAACCAGAGTTGTCGAAGGCGGCGCACCTTACGGACTGGCTTGCCCAGCGAGCATCATTGCCATACGACAAGGGTGCGCGACATCACACTTCACTGCCGAATGCTCCTTCCCATCCTGTCTGCAGTGAAGGGACATTGCTAGTCCTGGATCGCCCCGTTCAACATCACCTTAGGCCGGAGAGCGTGAGGACTGCTGAACCCTCGGAGGGTTCCCTTAATCCCCCACTGGAACCGCTGCTTGCCATCATTCCTGAGCAAACCAGAACCACCTTGCGCTGCTCTTGGCACGGGAGTAGGCTCTGCTCACCAGGCGCCCGCGCTTCGGAAGTTCGCCATGTGAGCTACGTTG
>JACQHN010000252.1 GCA_016199015.1 Nitrospira defluvii | reverse complement strand
GGCGGGGCTCACTCGCTGGTTGTTGCTAGGGAGTACTATCCCATGAAATTCATTGCTCGTGTGATCATCGGCGCCGCTCTTCTCGCGGGGCCGGTTTTTCCTGGAATGGTCCGAGCGGAGGCGCCGGCGCTCCATCCCAATGCCGCCGTACCGGGAGCGACCCTCTCAATCACCGGGAAGGGATTCGGCCCCTTTAAATCGACGCGTTACAATCAGGTGACCTTCCAGGGAGCGCCCGCCCTCATCCAACGCTGGGAACCCGATATCATCGAGGTCCGAGTGCCGTCCCAGGCCACCAATGGCCCCGTGGAGGTCATCATCGGCAAGAAGCACCTGAAAGCAGGGGCGTTCACTCGCCTGCAGCCGACGATTCAATCCTTGGCGCCGGCGGAGGCCGAGCCGGGGACGATTCTGGAAATCACCGGCGAACATTTCGGCAATACCGCCGGGCCGCGCGATCCAAACACGATCTTTGGCGTCAATAGCGTGGTGGTCGGCGACGTGACCGTGCGCGTGCGTAAATGGCGGGACGACAAAATCGAGGTCGAACTACCGGCCAATGTCCAGACCGGCGAAGTCGTCATTCGAATGGCCTCGTCCGACCCGCTCGCTGATGGATCCTGCTGCGCGCCGGTTCGGCAGGTGGTGAGCAATGCGATGCCGGTGAAGGTTCTGGCCTCGGTGCGTGTGGATCCGGTGAGCGGTCCGGTGGGAACCAAGGTCGTGCTATTCGGAAAGGGATTTGGCACGACGAGAAGCCCCGAGGACGGGGTCACGTTCGGCGGTCGCCCCGCGACGGTGTCCCAGTGGAGCGATACCGCCATTGTGGTGCATGTGCCGTTGGATGCGCAGAGCGGTCCTGTCGTCATGAAACGCAACGGCCAGGAGCGAACCGTCGGAACCTATACGGTGCAGATTCCCCGTGCAACGGGTCTCACGCCATCTCAGGCCCCGATCGGGACGTTGTTGAAGATTACCGGGGACAATTTCGGGTTTTACTCCGAGGCCGGAGCGACTCCTTATAATTATTTGGATTTTTCGCTGAGTGAAAATACCGTGGAAATCGGCGGCGTGCCGGCCATTGTCTATCGGTGGGGCAACGACCGAATTGATGTTTGGGTACCCTACAGCGCAAAAAGTGGTCCGGTGGTGGTGAAACGCGCCGCCAATACTCCTAAACCGGACGGCACCTGCTGCGCTGATCACAAGTTGCTGGAAACCGAGGTCGGCCTGTTCACCTTGGTCACCCCGAAAATCGACTCCTATAATCCGACCTCAGGAGGGTTGGATGACGTGGTGACGATTACGGGAAGCGGGTTCGGGAAGTTTCTCAAGACTGCAGAGCCGAGCAAGGTGATCACAGACAGCGTCTACGCGAGGACGGCCCCGGAGTTGGGGGAGAACGTGTCACGCACCGAGGTCTTGTTCAATGGCGTAGGGGCGATTGTGCTGTCCTGGACGGATAGTGAGATTAAGGTCCGCATCCCTCACCGCAATGTGTATGGAGTCGGCAAGGCGGGTGAGTTCAATCCCGATCTCTCGTCGGGGCCGTTGGTGGTCCGTCGCGGATCCTGGGATCTCTTGCCGGACGGATCGTGCTGCACGGCGAAAAAATGGGTGACGCTGGAGGCAGGGACGTTCCAGATCCAATCCACCGGATTGCCTGATGCGAGCTACTGGCGCAACCCCAGCACTGAGAACACTCACCACCAACAATGAGGCGTCGAACATTGCCCACTCTGGCGTTTGCATGCTGTCTGTTTGTCGCGCTGCTCCTCTCCGGTACGGTTGAGGCAGCTTCTCCGGAGGCGCGGGTCACCGTGGCCATGCAGAAGAGCGGTTCCGAGGCAACACTCCTGGGGATGTTCTTCCATGATCCTCAACTCGGCTGGGCGGTCGGTTCAGGCGGGACCATTCTCAAGACGACAGACGGCGGCCGTAAATGGAAGAAAGTGTCCAGCGGAACCACGGCGCTGCTGACGGCCGTATATTTCCGTGATGCCCGTCGCGGTTGGGTCGTGGGCGCCAATGGAACGGTGCGGTCGAGTCAGGACGGCGGGGAGACCTGGAGCGTGATGGTGGTGTCTACCCAGGCGCCGTTGTATGGGATTGCATTCGTCTCGCCTGCAAAGGGTTGGATGGTCGGCGGAAACGGCACGATTTTTCAGACGACGGATGGGGGAGAGAATTGGACGGATCAAGCCAGCGGTACGAGTGCGGCGCTCCACTCCATCGCACTGACGAATGAGCAACATGGAACGATCGTGGGTGCCTTAGGCACGATTCTTACGACCTCTGACGGCGGCGCGACCTGGTCCCCACAAGTCAGTCAGAGCTCAGCGACGTTTTTCGATGTGGCCTTTGCAGACGAGGCGAACGGCTGGGCGGTCGGGAATGCCGGCGCATTGTTTCAAACGACCGACGGGGGAACCCACTGGATCGATCGCACGTTGCCCTGCGGACGGACCTGCAACAAGCTCACAGATTTGATTCGTGTGCGCTTCACCGACGCTCAGCAAGGCTGGATCGTGGGAGAACATGGCCAAATTCTGAGAACGAGCGATGCGGGCTTTAATTGGGTTGAAGAGACGAGTCCTGTCAAACGTTCCCTCATGGCTTTGAGTTTTCCGCGCCCGACCGCCGGGTGGGCGGCAGGCGAGGGGGGAACCATCATCGCGATCAGCCCCGGCCGGCGGTAACCTCTTCGATTCGGCCGCGCGCGTTTATCCCAATCGTCCCAAACGACTCTGCACAATACTGAGCGCCGTGACGGCTGCGGTGTCCGCACGGAGAATGTGCGCGCCAAGACTGACGGCGCGACATCTCTGCGCGAGCGCCAATGTGAGCTCTTCCTCGGCCCATCCCCCTTCAGGACCGATGACCAGGGCCAAGCTTTCCGTGAGGAGCGTGGGCAGTGGTACGTTCGACAAGGCGACTGCCTCTCGGCGTTCGGCCAGGATCAGTGAACAGGTGGCTGTTGCGGTTGAGAAGAAACGCCGCGAATCCAGTGGCTCCAGGACAAGCGGCGGTTGCCACTGTTCGGATTGTTGCGCCGCCTCGGTCGCGATGCGCTGCCAGCGGGACACCTGGGTGGCAATTCGTCCGGCTTGCGGTCTCACGACGCCATGTTGTGAGACCAGCGGCAGAATCGTCCGAACACCCAGCTCGCTCGCTTTCTGCACGACCCAGTCCATGTGGTCGCCCTTGAGCAAGGCCTGCGCGAGCAACAGCGTCGGACCGGTTTCAACCGGGCCCTCTCGTTGGTCGAGAATGCGGGCCGTCATCCGCTGCTGTGCCAGCTCCGTCACCTCCACACGATACCGTTGTTGATGTTCATCGGTGAGCCAGAGACACTCGCCTGGCTTGACCCGAAGGCTGGCGCGCAGATGATGGCAGAGATCGCCGGTGAGCGTGATCTTGGTGCCATGAATGTCGGATGAAGGGATGAAAAAGGCCGGCATGGTGGTCGGCGGAATCAGGCGGGCAATGCGCTCGGTCTACTCGAAGAACGTTTTCATCTTGTC
>JACQHN010000248.1 GCA_016199015.1 Nitrospira defluvii | reverse complement strand
GATGATCCGATTGAAGGACGTGGCCCGCGTTGAGCTGGGGGCGCAATCCTATACGCTGGAAGGGCGCTGGAACGGTAAGCCGAATGTCTTCCTGCTGACGTTTCTCTCGCCAGGCGCCAACGCGCTCGATACGGTCAAGCGGGTTCGGGCTGAACTGGCGGAGGTTTCCAAAAGTTTCCCTTCCGGCGTGTCCTACGATATTCCCTACGACACGACACGCTTTATTGAGGTTTCCATCCAAGAAGTCGTGAAGACGCTCGCGGAAGCGATGGTCCTCGTCATTCTCGTGGTGTATCTCTTTCTCCAGAGCTGGCGCGCGACGTTGATTCCCGGCGTGGCGGTGCCGGTGTCCTTGATCGGCACCTTCGCCGGCATGCAAGCGCTGGGGTTTTCGATCAATACCTTGACCCTCTTCGGGATGGTGCTGGCAATCGGCATCGTGGTGGACGATGCCATCGTCGTGGTGGAGAACTGCGAACGTCACATGACGCAAGGGAAACTCTTTCCCAGGCAGGCGGCCAAGAGGGCGATGGAAGAAGTGACCGGGCCGGTCATTGCGATCGTGCTGGTGCTGTGCGCCGTGTTTGTACCGGTGGGATTCTTGGGCGGCATTACCGGCGAGCTGTACAAGCAGTTTGCAATTACGATTTCGATCGCCGTGATTATTTCCGGGTTTGTCGCCTTGACCTTAAGTCCCGCGCTCTGTGCACTCGTGTTGAAGCCGGGCGAGGAGCGGCACCATGGCTTCTTCGGCCTCTTCAATCGGACCTTCTCATGGATGCAGACTCGGTATACCTCTACCGTCGGCGCTGCAATGAAACGGCGCGCATTGTCGGTTGCGGTGTTCGGCGTACTGCTGGGCGGCGTATTTATGCTCTTCAGGGTTCTTCCTGGAAGTTTCTTGCCGGAGGAAGATCAGGGTTATTTCATCACGATCGTTCAGTTGCCGGACGGCGCGTCCAAGCAGCGGACCGATGCGGTGTTAAGCAAGATCGAAAGTTATTTCCTGTCGAGCCCGGTGATCCATTCGACCGATGCTCTATCCGGCCAGAATTTTGTCTTCAATACGCGGGGCCCCAATGCCGCCACGATGTTCGTCCCGTTGAGACATTGGGACGAGCGAACGGCGCCGCAACATCACGTGAAAGCCCTCATCGGCGCGGCCTACGGCGAGTTCGCCAAAATTCCGGAGGCGCTCATCCTGGCCTTCAATGCACCTTCCATTCGAGGGCTTGGCGCCACGGGCGGGTTTACCTTGCAGCTCCAGGATCCGAGCAGCGGGGATTTTAATAAGTTTTCGGCCGCCGCTCAAGAGTTCGCCGCCAAAGCGCAACAGAATCCTGCGATCGGGGCCATCGGTACGAGTTTTCGAGTCAGTGCGCCGCGCATTTATGCCAAGGTGAACCGCGAGCGCGCCAAAGCGTTGGGTGTGCCCATCTCGGAAGTGTTCGATACCATGCAGGCGTATTTCGGGAATTTTTACATCAATGATTTCATCAAGTTCGGCCGGGTATTTCGCGTGCAGACGGAGGCCGAGGCGCAATACCGATCCACGCCCGAAGATATTTCCAGGATTTATGTGCGGGCGACTGGGCCGCAAGGCGCCACGATGATTCCTTTAGATACTGTGGTGAACACGGAATTCACGAGTGGCCCCGATCCGGTGACGCACTTCAATGGTTACAACACTGCGCTGGTGCTCGGCGCGGCGGCCCCGGGATTCAGTTCCGGTCAAGTGCTCAATGCGCTTGAAGAGATCGCGAAAGAGGTGCTTGTGCCGCAGGGTTATGCAATCGATTGGAGCGGGATCTCCTATCAAGAACGCATGGTCGGGAGTCAGTCACTGTATGCGTTTGCCTTTGGATTGTTGATGGTTTTCTTAGTGCTTGCCGCCCAATATGAGAGTTGGGTCGTCCCCTTTGCAGTGATTTTGGCGGTCCCGATTGGACTCTTTGGCGCTTTAAGCGCCGTGTGGCTCAAAGGTATGAGCAACGACATCTATTTTCAAATTGGCCTGGTCACCCTCATTGGACTGTCGGCGAAGAACGCCATCTTGATCGTAGAATTCGCCAATAAGCGTTACGAAGAGGGCCATCCCTTGCTGGAGTCGACGATCGAGGCGGCCAAACTTCGATTTCGCCCGATCATCATGACCTCGATGGCATTTATTCTGGGTGTGGTCCCGCTCGTCATTGCCACCGGCGCCGGCGCCGCTAGCCGAAATTCAATCGGTACCGGGGTGTTTGGGGGAATGTTGGCTGCGACTTTTCTGGCGATCTTTTTCGTGCCGCTCTTTTTCGTTCTGATCCGTTCGCTGAGTCGTCGTCTGAAAGGGCAAACTCCCCCTCCCGTTCAGGATGAGCCGCATGGAACCGAAAAGGAGCGAGACTATCAACATGCGTAGACTGGCCCTCGTGCTCTCATCGACCATCCTGGCGGCCTGTGCCGTCGGGCCTGATTTCACCAAACCCGATGCAGCCACACCGGATGGCTTTCGTATGGCGGAGCCGGGCGGTGATGCCGCGTCGATCGCCAATACCCCTTGGTGGGAACTGCTGAAGGATCAAGAACTCCAAAAACTGATCCGCACGGCGTTGGAAGAGAATAAGGATCTCAAGCGTGCGGCGGCGGCAGTGGAGGAATTTCAGGGCCGGTTGTTCATTGCGAGAACTGACTTTGCTCCGAAGATGGACGTCACGGCCAATGCTCCGCTCTTCGGCCGCAAAACTAACTTTCTCTTCCCGGGATTTCCCAATCCCTTCAACTACTACTTACAGGGGAATTTATCGTGGGAGCTCGACATTTGGGGGCGTGTCCGGCGATCCAATGAGGCCGCGCGCGGTGATCTTTTGTCGCGCGAAGAAAACCGGCGCGCTATCGTGCTGCAGCTGGTGAGCGGTGTGGCGGAGGCCTACTTCGATCTGCTCCAGTTCGATATGCAGTTCGATATTGCGCGGCGCACACTCAAATCATGGGAAGAATCCGTCAGGATCGCGCAGGCGCGTTTGCGGCAGGGGATGATTTCCAAGCTGGATGCGGATCAATTCGAGGCCGAACGTGCCAATGCCGCAGCTAAGGCGGCAGAATTCGAACGGCAGAAAGTGCAGAAGGAAAACCAATTGAGCGTGCTGTTGGGGCGGAACCCAGGACAGATTGTCCGGGGGCGTTCCCTGACAGAGCAGGTTATGCCCCCGGATGTTCCGCCTGGGCTTCCCTCCGAACTGCTTCAGCGGCGTCCGGATATTTTGCAGGCGGAACAGGACCTCGCTGCGGCGACGGCCCGCATCGGGATGGCGAAAGCCGATCGATTCCCGAAACTCAGCATCACCGGCATCTTGGGTGTGGCGAGTCCGCATCTATCGCGTCTTGTGGCCAACGAAACCGCATTTGGTGTGGCAGGGCCAGGCCTGGCCGCTCCCTTGTTAAATGCGCAAATCCTTGGATTTCAGCAGCGAGCGGCGGAGGCTCAGGCACGACAAGCCGTGGCGCAATACGAACAATCCGTCTTAGTCGCGTTCAAAGAAGTAGAGGATTCGCTGGTGGCGGTGCGGACGGTTCGTGAACAGCGAACGGCCCAGTTGCAGCAAGTCGAGGCCTTGCGGTCTGCGCTCAGCCTGGCCAATCTTCGCTATAAGGGTGGACTGGCGAATTATTTGGATGTGTTGATTGCGCAACGCAATCTTTTTGAAGCCGAATTAGCGCTCATGGGAACGCATCGGCTGCACCTGGTCTCCATCGTGCAATTATACAAAGCGTTAGGCGGTGGGTGGACTCCGGATGAGCGTCCGCCGGTTCAACCGTTGCCGGTTGCCGCAGAGCCTGAGAAAAGTTAGGCGCGTCTCGTAGACAGTCTGCCGGAATGCTTTTCCCCTCTTGCAGTGGCGCTTCTCCGCTCACCGTGTCTCCTTCGCTCGCATGCTATTCCCACTACAGCGACCTCCCTTGAACGTTACTGTTGTAAGCCGCAGTTGCCCTGCATAGGCCGAGGTGCGGCTATTCTGTCTGTGGAGGGCGGCAATATGGGCGAGTGGATTTTGACAGAGGGTACAGTATCGAGGCGAGGATTCCACCTAAGACGACCATGAGTATGATGGTGATGCCACTGTGTATCCATGCCGCGTAGGTTTGAAACCCAAGAACGATGTTGGTGAGATTGAAGGTCCAGAAGGTGACTGCCACCCAGGCCACGTGTTCGGCTCGATTGGTGGAGATCCGAATGCCTGCCATCGCGAAACCAGCCGCTCCTGATACCAGATTCGTCAAGTAGGTGGTTGACGGACTGTTCTGCATGGTGAAGCCCGCAATCGCCGAGCCTAACGCAAACGCAAATGTGAGGCCGTACACAATTGAAGCGTCGCGTATCACTGACTTGATGTTGGAGATCATTGGAGAGTTCCTCGCTGTGGATTATCGCCAGACCGGTTTGTCTCCAATCGTTGCAAGATCAAGAAAAGAAGGGTGTGCGGAATGCCAGGGGGGTGGTTATTGGGGGGTATCTCACGATTCATACCGTCGACGCGAGAATTGTTCATGTGCGACTCCTTCTGTGTGGTAACGGAGCGGCCAGCGTCTTGCGAGATGACTGGCGCAGATTCGATATTCCATCCGCCGCCTCCCTCTCTCAGAAATGCGGTTGAATGACCGATCGTTGCCACATGCTACAGTCTCTTCTTCTGTGCCG
>JACQHN010000246.1 GCA_016199015.1 Nitrospira defluvii | reverse complement strand
CTTCACCATGCCGTACTTGGCCAATTTCACGCCCAAGATTGACTCTCCTACTGCTGCGAAGTTCTCTCCAGTAGAAATGGACTGAGGTCTGGTGCAGCCTCTCGAAGGATCTTCAGATCCTGCTCCCAGGCCTCAAGATAGGCGGCGAACCGCAGCTTATCGTAAAGGCCCGGCATCCAAGCGTTAACAAATAAATCTCCCTCCCGCGTCCAAAACCCTCGCGCGACTTGCATCCGGGCGTTCACCATGTTGAGCACGATGAAGCGTTTTGAGGCCTCAGGCGGATCTTTTTTTCCTGGGAATCCAGTCTGAAGCAAGATCCCGCCCCGAGCCGAAGACACGACAAAAGGAAGTTTCGAATTGTGTTGGGCCCTGATGCCCTCTTCTACCACATCGCAGCGGTAACCAAGATACTCCAGATGTGACACAACTGGATCGGCCGGAGTGCCAGCACCAACTGCAATTACAAGGGGAAAGGCGATGCCTAATAGTGGACAGGCCAGCCACTTTCTCCACATGGTCTTTTTCTTCAAACCAAACACGTAGCCGTCAGAGAATAGGGTAATCGCATCACGTTTCTCATATCAGTGAAAAGTCCGTCGGGCACCATTACTTCTTCACGGTCGTGCCATTGATGGTCAATGCCGATGTGGCGTCGGCCTTAAAGAGGGCATCAGTTGTTCCAATATTGATCGTGGGTTTGGCATTCTGATTCTGGAGGGCGAAGACACTGAAACCATTGGGCAGCACTAAATTCTGAGTGACGCCTGCCACTTTGATGGTACCCCCGTTGGGTAGAAGGAAAGGGCTATTGACGCTGTTGACCAGTTGGCCACAGACTGCCGCGCCGCCACATAAGCCGTTCGCCACTGTGAGCGTGTTCGTGCCACTGCCAAAGACACCAAATGCATTGGCGTTTAAAGTGAGATTGGATCCATTGGTCAGACTGAACAGCAGCCCATTATTGATGCTCAACGTGCTGCCGCCTGCTAACGAAAACAGGTAGCCATTGATCGTCGCGCTGGCCGCATTCAGGTTCAGCAGATTTCCATTCTGAATGGCTAAGGCCGCGGCATTGAGGCCGACCAAGGCATTCGCTTGCAGATTTAACGCCTCGTTCTTGTTCCCTGCGAGATCGGCGAAATGACTGGTGGTGGTCATCGTCGCATTGGTCAGGGCCAGGATGGGAGCCGACGCCACAAGCAAGGCTCCATCCAGCGCGACCGTTGATCGGACGACGACTGCGGATGCCACAGTCACAGACGGCTGAGCGCCCCCAGCCGCATCGATATCAAATAAAGGGACTGAGCTCGGACCTATCAGTCGGCCATCCAGCACGCTCAGTAAGGCTTTATTGCTGTCGATGGTGCTCCCGTCAAACACCGCGAGGGCGCGATCCCCTATCGTGAGAGACGTCTGCTGGGAGGGACCGCCGATCACTGAGAGCAGGGATCCGCTATACTTGGCATCCTCATTATTGGGGAGTCCCTGAAAGTAGTTGAAGGTCGCAGCGGTCGAGCCGCCCGTCACGTTGGTCCCATGATCCAGGGTTACGCCACCTTTTAGGACGACATTGGGACCAGTCGCGGTGATGGCGCCATCCACGTGACTCACCCCAAGGCCGGTGTTATCAACAGCGATACCATTCGGAGAGGGGTTTTGAAGATTGGAAAACTGACCCAACGTTCCCCCAACGAAGGCCCCCCCAGTAGCACCTGGAGCAGAAGAAACAAAAACGGACGGTGTCTCAACGACAAACGTGCTGTTAGCCGCTGCAATAGCAGGTGGTGTCGGCGCCAAACCAATCTGCGCGGGGAACCGGTCCGTAGGAAACAGCCCGTTTGACGGTGAGTTTGGGGAAGATGGGGAAGAGGTGCTGGCGGCATTTGTGAAGACTGTGACCCCTGGTATCGGAGCTGCCCCTCGCACAATGAGGGTTTCCGTAGGAGCAATCCCCCCATGTCCGGTATTGGGTGTGCCACCGATGAGTAGTAATTCCTTGCCGGGGGCGGTATCAGGAGTGCCACCGACAGTGAATCGACTCGTGACCGAAGGCAGTGGCACAAACCTCACCTTGGTCGGATCATTCAGCTCACCGTTGAAGCAGTTAGGAAGGCAACTTGGGGTGGCACCGACCCACTCAGGTCCAACCGGGTCTTTTTTCGTGAAAATAAGCAGCCCGCTTCCCCCACTGACATTGACTGTGGTGCCAACTTGAGCCGGCAACCCGAATCCGCTGTTATTGTTGCCCCCGTACCCACCTCCTGGCCGATCTTGTGGAGCTTGTGCTGACTGATTGTACGGATTCCCATCCCCAAACAAAGAGGCCAAGACATTGCTGCTGCCACCACCGGGGCCAGCGAGCGTGGCGTTCAATGTACTGATTACCGCGCCTTTCGCCGCATTCTGCCCTTGCACATCAGCGCTGGTTGATTCCGACGCGCCCAGGAGCGCTTGCTGCAGGGCCATGGCCTGCTGCATTTGCTGCTCGGCGAGATGCTGCGCTCCCAAGGCCGGGGTCTGGGCGTGATGGGAGACCGCCGTGACCGGTTGTATGCGAACGGTCGACGCGGCCGACACGAACGGTGTGCCGACGGTGCCGTTAGTCACGTGTACGCCCTGGCCGGATCCTAACGCGACACTCGTTTCTCTGGCCTGTGAGGAGGTGACCGTGCCGCTGCCTTCCAATATTTGGAAGATTTCTGTGGACGATGGTGCTGCTGCGACAAGGTCATCAGCTGTATATGACGCCAGCACGACCTGCGGTTGTCTTATCCCAGGATTTGGGATGGCCTGCTTGAATCCTGCCTCCGTACTGGCCCGGATCAAGCCCCCGTCGGTGATGAGCCGTGCATTGGGGGTTTCGAGCATTACATCCTGGCCCTGTCCGGAGACGCTTGAGGCAACCGCGACGAGCAGTGCCCCTTTCTCTAGGGAGATCACAGGTTGACCATCGGTCTGTTGGGAAATGCGAAACGTGGAAGGCCCTTGCGCCGTCACGAGCGCCCGGTGGCCGATTAAAATTTCTGCGATTGTGTCTGGTCCGATAGACAGCAGCTCTCCCGAGGCAACGCGGTCGCGAAAACGGAGCATGCGCAGGCCCTCGCCAGAATTGGTTCCTTGCGCCTGAATGTCTCCGCCGGCCGTCCCCGTGATAATTAATCGTTGTGCCGCTTCAACGCGCGCCCCGCGTTCGAGATCAGCGGCCCACAGGACGGCGGGACCCAGGATATGCGTAGCAACTACTACGACCGCGACGAGGCAAGAAGGTCGTTGCATGGGCATGATGTGCTCCTTTACTTAGGGACCGGAGGTCTTACTTCTCGCTTGACAGCCATTGCATTCCGCTGTACAGAGACGCACGAAGAAAAGTTGTGGTTACTAGGTGATACGTACGCATAATTATCGTAACTTACCGGAGAACAGGCTGCAGGAGCGGACGGAAAGGGAAGGTGCCACAAATGAAAGAGACCTGTCAACACAGGGACTGCGTGTATTTTTTTGCGTTCATTTTTATTCTCGTGGCTCTCTTCAGCGGACCTCACAGCGCGGTAGCCAAGACGGCCGTCCCGCAAGCTGATGCGGATGTGTTGGTTGCTCAGGCGGTATTGGCGTATGAAGAGGAACTGTACGAGGTGGCCCAGGACCTTCTCAACCGTGCGCTGGAACTCTCCCCCCACGATGTCCGGGGCCTCTACTACATGGGTTTGACCCAATTAGCGCTGAAGCAACCCGATAAGGCGGTTGAGCCGTTAGAGCGCGCCGATCAGTTGAGTCCGGGGGACGCTAACATCCAGTACCAACTCGGAGTGGCGTATTTTTCCGCCGGCAAGTTTGATCAAGCAGCCCCACTATTTGAGGATTTATATAAAACCGATCCCGAGCGAGAGAACCTTGGATATTACGTTGGATTTAATCGCTATCGACAGAAGAAATATAAAGAGGCAGCGGAAGCTCTTGATAAAGCCAAGATCAAAGACTCCAGCCTGGTCCAGCTCTCACATTTTTATCGCGGTTTGGCCCTGGGGGTGATGGGCATGTCTGAAGAGGCCGCGGCAGAAATCCGCACGGCACAACAAACTCAAATGGTTAGTCCCATCACCGGGACGGGGCTTCTTCGCCTTGGCGATGTCATTGCGACAGGCCAACCTGTGACGCCTCAAAAGCGGCTTAGAGCACAAATCAGCCTTGGCGGGTACTATGATGACAACGTGGCGATCAATCCGAATCCGAGCCGCGACCCGTTTGCTGAAACCCTACGCAGTCGAAAAACAACGTCCGGCGGTGGAATTGCCAACGCGTTTTTCGATTACTCGTTTTTGCAGAAGGGCTCTTTTGAGGCGACCGCGACGTATGGATTCCTGCAAACCTACAATGCCAACAATGATCTGGACCGGTTTAATTTCCAGAATCACCAAGTGGGTGTGAATGGCTTCTATCGGGGCACAGTGTTTGATATGCCCTTCCAGTGGGGGCTGCACTATACGTACGACTATTTGTTTCTCAACATGACAGGCTTCTTGTCCCGCCATAGTCCCTCCACGACGCTATCCATCGCGGAACCGACGATAGACTTGCCTCTGTTGGGGAAGATGGCGAACTTGACGACTCTCATTGGCCGTTATCAAGTTAAGAGTTTCTTTGGGGAATTTGGTGATTTCGATTCCCGATTCATCTCCCAATTCCGAGACGGTTACAATGCCATGGGAGGCTTGCTCCATGTATTTAGATTTGCTGAGGATCGCTTTCTCATCCGCGTTGGCTACCAACACGACAATGAGTCGACCAGTGGCACCGACTTTTCTTACGTAGGCAATCGACTTCAGGTAGGCGGTCAAGTCGGACTGGGATGGGGTGTGACCGTGCGGTACGATTATGATATCCATTGGAGAGATTACAAGAATGGCCAGTCGTTATTTGTGGACGACAATCTTAACAATGGTACCAAACGTCGGGACATCGAGCAGACCCACTTTGTGCAAATCAGTAAACAGCTTTCCGATCACTTCTCTGTATCGGCCCAATATCAGCGTATCAGGGAGGATTCGAATATCCCTGTGTATGACTACACGAAGAATGTTTATACAGCCCTGGTGACGTGGGTCTACTAGCCTGCATTATTCATGACGGTTCG
>JACQHN010000028.1 GCA_016199015.1 Nitrospira defluvii | reverse complement strand
CCATTTCGCGACGAACCGTCATGAATCATGCGGGCTAGATACCTCTCCTCCGGGACGCCTCGCAGAGCGCCGTCCAAAAGGCCGACCGGACCACCGATGCATCATGCCGCGCCAGGGCGACCTGCTGGGCCCGCCGGCCGAGCTGCTCGCGAAGCGATTCGTTCTGCATCAAGGTTCGCACAGCTAAGATTAAATGTTCCTCCCCTCGAGAAGCCACGACATATCCCCAGCCCTCACGCGTCGCATATCGCGCGGTCGCCACGTCGCCGGGAGCATACACCAGAATCGGAGTTCCTGAAATCATATAGGCCGGCGCCTTCGTCGGAAGTGACAGCCGGATATAACGGGCACTTCGCGCATCGAAGTTGTAGGGCAAGACCAGCACATCCGTTCCCGCAAGGAGTGCCGCGATCGAGTTCGGATCCGGCGGGCCTTCGATCCGGACGGCGTGAGAGGACAGTTCGCGCAAATAGGCGGCTTCTTGCGGTGGCGAATGAATCCACAATTGCACGTCGGTGCCTTCAGCCGACAACTTTGTAATCGCCCGGGCGAGATCTCTGAGACTCTCCCGCTGCCCGTCCGGCACGATAGACCCCACGTAGCGCAGGACAAATGGAGTCCCCGCTTTCCAATTAGTTCGCGCATACGGCAACCACCGCTCCACATCGAGGGCGTTCTGAAACGGCAGAAACGGATGGCCATAGCGCTGTTGATATTCCTCACACATCTGCTCGCAGATGGCGAACCTGGCCGCGGCTTCACCGAGAGTCGCCTTCAATTCTCGACGCAGAATCGGTCCAATCACTGGCCCCAAAAGACCGCCGGTATGCAGCACAGCGGGCCAGTCATCCATCATATGCACCACCAGCGGAATCGCCCATCGTCTTGCGAGTTGACGCGTCAGATCCACTTGTTCCAGAGACCCAAGAAATCCATACAACAGCATGGGGCGGAATTCATCCACCCACGCCGTGAGGCCTCCCGTGAGACAGGCACGCTTGGGGACGCTGTCGCCGATGACCCGTCTCGCGATCTCAATCGAGGATGTGCCGGCAGATACGCCCTGCGCACCGGCTGAGCCAGGCATACCCCCGGAGAGACGTTTGAAGTGCCCGTACGAACTTCTGGCCAGAGAGAAGGGCCAGACCCAGCGAATTTCCTTTTCCGTCAGACGATAAAAGTTTCGGCAGACAGTCCGATCCACCGGAGTGGCATCGTCATGCAGATTGGCGATGCGATCGGCCGGCCACCCGCGGAACAGATTGGTCAAGGTGATGCCTCCGCCGGTCACGAGATTGAAATTGTTTCCCGTCACCACCAAAATGCGAGGATAGTCGTGCATCAGACAGCGCTCTTTTCACCGGGTTCGAGCAGAAACATCCAATCAGCGGACCAGGCGAACGGCAACAGATCGGCGAGCCGATTGTTGAACCTATACAGCGCCTGGCGAAACGGCGGCAGTCGAAGCACGACATCAATGTACGGCCCACACAAGAAGGTTCTAGCCCGCCGCTCCGTCACGCGAAATCCGCCGGCATCGAACAAATGCATGAGGCGCCGCACGCGGAAAAATTGCACATGGCCGGACTCGAAATTCAAGAATCCCATCTGGCCGGTTAAGACCGGCGTGGCTTCTTCAATGGATCGGGCTCTGACCCGGCGCCAGGCATGGACCACACGGCGAGCAATCTGATCGACTCCGATTTTAGTCAAACCCCGCTGAAGTCGGCAGAACATTTCATACGACCCATAGCCGTTGGGTGTGGTGATAATAAGCGCCCCTTTCGACTTCAGAAGTTGCCGCATGATGCTGAGACAGTCCTGCGGCCGATGGAGATGTTCCAAGACTTCCGAACAAATTATCAGATCGAAACTGAGACCTTCTTGGATCAGCGATTCAAGATGACCCGTTCGAAACACGAGGTTCGGCAACCGATATCTTCGTTGAGCTTCATGAACGGACTGCTCATGCATGTCCACGCCCAGCACGCAATGGCCTCGGCAGGCCAATGGATACGTCACATGATCGCCGGTGCCACAGCCGTAGTCGAGAATCGAGAGCGAGGTTTTCCCCAGACGCTTCGCGACCGCAGCCGTCCAGGCTTCAATGGTCTCCAGCCGCTTCACGATCCCATACGAGGTCTCCGGAAAACTCACGCTCGGCGCCTTCTCAACCATCACCTGTTCGTCGGATGAAAGGTTATCTGGCATGGATCAGGCTCTGGTACAGGTCCTCGAACCGCTCCGCCTGCAGGCCCATGTCATACTCGGCCTCTGCAATTTCGCGGCAACGGATGCCCAACCGCCGCCGAAGATCCGGGTCGTCCAGCAGGCAGGCAATCCCCTGAGCGAGATCGCGCGCATCCTTGCAACGTGCGAGATACCCCGTCTCCATCGGGCGCACGGCTTCTCCGACTCCGCCCACATCGAACGCGACTACCGGTGTACCGCAGGCCAGGCTTTCCAGCACACCGTTCGGCAGGTTATCGGCCAATGCGGGGTGGACAAACACATCCGCCGCCGAATACACAGCGGCCAGCAGGTAATCGTCCTTCACGATATCGATGGCTGTGACGGGAACGCTCACGGCCGTCTCCCATTCTCGCGCGCGGTTGCCGGCCACCAAGAGGCGAAAGGGTTTGCGCGTCTTTCCCTTGAGCATATTCACGGCCTCGGTCACGAACGTTCCGCCCTTTCGATAGGCTTGGGTTTCCACCGAACTGAACAAGACCACCTGCTCAGCCTGCGGCAGTCCCAAGACTTCCCGCGCAGCCGCCCGGCTGATCGGTCGAAACACACTCAAGTCCAGGCCGTTCGGAATCATCTCCACCGGCCAATGCCCTACAAGCGGGCTCTGTTTGGCAAGGCCGGCGATCCATTGTGAGGGAGCGACAAGGGTCACGTTCGCACGAGCATAAATGCGCTGCTTCGTTCGCCACAGCAGCGCCGTTCGGTCTGTCTTCAAGGCCGGATCGTCATTCAGCAGCGGGCACGAACCACAGCCGGTCGTCCACCGATCGCACTCATAGGAATAACAGCAATGGCCGGTCAACGGCCACATGTCGGACAATCGCCAGACGAACGGCTTACGCCGGCTGGCGACGCCCAGCACGGAATGGCTGAAATATCCTCCGTGCGTGTTGTAGAGCTGGACCACGTCCGCCGCCAGAAACCAGGGATGCCGCAGCAACTTCCAGGAAGAAGGCAAGAAGAGATACTGGAGACTCAACGCATCGGTGGTCCGGCGCGCGATCCAATCCACCGCCCGCCATGGCAGCGTTCCCCAGATCGGACCGGTATCGGGCGCTCCCTGCACCGGACTGGACACGAGCATTCGCGAGATATGGCCCTGCCGCAAAAGACTTGAATGAATTCGGTACGCCGCCCGGCCAGACCCGCCCAGGTTGTATTCGGTGCTGAGATGAAGAATGTTCATGTCGGTCCCTCAGACTGTCAAGGGCCGCGCCTTTCCGTTTCCCAGCACGCCGTTGCCACCCAGTCTCACTCGAACATCGATCAAGCCGGCACTCGTGAACCATTCGGTGACCGACTCGGGAGTCTGCGGGTAATCATAGGCCGGGGCCAAGGCATCAAAGGTGTCGAGGATTCCCCACTCGACCCGTTGCTGTTGAGACAACGGCAGGTACCTGTAATTCCAGCACGGAATCACCATGCTCAGCAACCGGCCCACGACCGGAAGACGCTTGATGAAGGTATCAACCGGAAGCCATTTAGGGATGTACCACTGTAGAAATCGAAACAGCAGGCGACGAGGCATTCGTGTCGTAAGGGGCCGATACAGATACTTACTCTTATATGGCTCCAACGCCCCCCCCTTCAGGTAGACATCAATAGCGAGGTCACCGCCCGGTTTCAAAAATGGCACCAGACTCATGCAGGAGTCACGCGGATCAGGCGTATGCTGTAAGACCCCGTAACAGAACACCTTGTCGAACGAATGGTGCCGAAAGGGAATCCGACAGAGATCGGCCTGGACGACGCACAAGTTCCCACGAGGCCCATTGTTGGCCATACAGGCGTCGACGGCGGAGCTGAGGTCGACTGAGTATACGTGCGCACCGGCATCCAGCATGATCTGAGTAAACCGTCCGGCACCGCACCCTGTCTCCAGAATCTTGGCGCCTTTGAGTTCGGCGGGCGACCATCCCGTCCCGCTGTAAAATCGCTCCTTTGACAAGGTCGTTCCATTGAACTTATCGATCTGCGTTCGGCGGAAACGATTCCACTGCTCGCCGAAGCTTGCGAAATAGTCGCTGTTCGGAACAAATCGAGGCACAAACCTGCGGATCGGCACAGGCGGACAGTCAGCCGAGCAGACTAACTCTCCGGTTTTGATCTCTCCCTGATCTTGAACCGCGCCCTCCATCAAATCCAGTTTGTGTGGCCCCCCCCGACGCATACTAATTCAGGGATGTGCTCCCGACGCATGGACTCTTAACGCTCCCTTCTCCATCAAACAAACAGATCCACATCGAACGACTCAATGTCCAAGATTGGTCTATCAGTATTGCTAACACAAGTCCTGCCAGGAAAACCTCGGGCAATCCGTAAGGGCCAGTTCAATATACAGACTATGCCAAATCTGGAACATGAGAGCGGTCCAGATTTGGGGATGATAATCCGCCTGTCCTTCCAAATGGGGCTGGACAAACTGCGCATAGAACTCAGGTCTGAAGAGCCCTTGATCAGCCAGCCGTTTCGGCGCCAATAACCGTTCGGCCAAGGGACGCAGAGGGCCGCGGAGCCATTGTGCCGTCGGAATCACGAACCCCCGCTTGGGCGCGTGGAGCAGCTCGCTCGGCAGCAGGTCTTTCACCGCCTGTCGCAGCAAATATTTGGGATCCCCCGGCTTGGTACGAATCTTCGATGGGATCCGCATCACCAGTTCGACGAAGGCATGGTCCAAAAACGGCACCCGCGCTTCGAGCGAATGCGCCATGGAAAACCGATCGGTCATGAAGAGAAACTCTTCCGGTAATTGGGTACGCATCGCCAGCTGCATCAGCGCATCCCTCGGCTGCGCGCTGTCCGATTGACGATAATAGTCCCGCAACAACTCGACTGTGTCTTGAACCGGCTCTCCGCCGGCTGAGTCCGCCAACACGTCGCGCCGCTTCATGGCGTCGGAACAATAATAGAAGGCCTGCACGTAGTCCCACCGAAACGGATCTCGGCGGACCATGGGCCAATTGCGCCACCGCTCTCTCGACCGCAACCCGCCGACTCCATGCGGAAGGCGATCGACCAGCGACGAGACGAGCGGCCAGCAGCGTTCCATCCAAGCCGGAACAGGGGGCGCTTCGGTTCCTACCTGTCGGCCGGCAATCTGTCGCTCCAATCCAATATAACGTCCGTAGTCTCCGAATAATTCGTCGCCACCGGCTCCCGTCATGCCGACTTGGACGTCCCGGTGCATGAACTGAAAGACATACCAGGAGGGCAGCCCTCCGCCGTACGGCTCATCCAAGTACCACACCATTTTGAGCAAGTCACGGAGCAGATCATCGGGATGCAGGACCAGCTCATGATGGTCGGTCCCCCAGCGCTCCGCCACCTTTCTCGCCAACGGCAATTCATCGAGCGCGGCGGCGCCTTCTCCGACAAACCCGAGCGAGTAGGTTTTAAGTTGCGGATGGCCGGCCTCCGCGAGCAGTCCAACGATGCTGGAAGAATCCAACCCTCCGGACAACGAACAGCCGATCGGCACATCGCTGAGGCTCCAGCGCTGCACGGCAGCCCGTAACTCCGCCCGAACGATCTCGCTCCATTCCGCAACCGAACGACCTTCCTGCGGAGCAAAGGCGGGCCGCCAATAACAATGGGTCTCCAGGCGTCCTGTGCCCAACTGATACCGAAACCAATACCCCGGCGCAAGGCGGGAAACACCCTTCACCATGGAAGACGCCCCGGGAACGAACCGCAACGTCAGATAGTGAGAGAGGCTGGCGTGATCGAGATCGCGCGCAATGCCGGACAGCGTCAGCAGACTCTTCAACTCCGACGCGAAGGCAAAGGCGGCCGGCGTCCTGGCATAGTACAACGGCTTGATGCCCAGCCGGTCGCGCGCCCCGAATAACAGATTTCGCTTCCTGTCGTGCAACACGAAGGCGAACATGCCGTTGAGGTCCGCCAGCATATCCTCCTGCTTCTCATCGTACAGCTGGAGCAGCGTTTCGGTATCGGAATTCGCCGTCACGAACCGGTGGTCGTGCAGTTCCAGTTGGCGCCGCAAATCCGGTGAATTGAAAATCTCGCCGTTATAGACGAT
>JACQHN010000264.1 GCA_016199015.1 Nitrospira defluvii | reverse complement strand
CGGGCGCGCGGAGCCGTGAGGAAGGGAGGCATCCTTGAACAGGATGTCGACCGACCGAGGGGCGAGCCCGCCCGCCGACAGGCTGGTCGCAGCGGCGAATCCGCGATTGCAGCAGAAGCGCTCGTGAATCATGCGGGCTAGCAGCGGAGTCGGCTGCGCGAGGTAGATGTAACGATCCGCGTCATACTCCACGATGAAGACCCATTGGTCGTCTTGCCGCGCCCGGGATTCGATCTCCGAAATCGGCTGAGCGGTTCAGTCGGACCAGGTGACCTGGTGTAAGGTGAACCGATCCGGGACGCCGTCGCCGGTTCGGTCGTAGTGAATTTCGATCCAACCGTTGGGAAGGACTTCCCAGTCAACGGGGTCGCCGGGTGGCTCCGGTTGGTCTGCCTCGGCCAATCCAACGGCACTGAGCAGGCAGATACAGCAGATCAGAGAAACGACAGCAGCCGGTCCGACGTAGTTTCTCAATCTTCGCAACGTAGTCCTCCTTTTCTACGGTATCCCAACGGAACTCACGGACATGACCGCCCCTATGAGACCCGGGAAGGTGTTCCACAGCCACCAGCCGAGGACGGTCAGAAGGACCATTCCGACCGACACAACCAGACTGATGAGCACGTCGAGCTCGCCGTCCAGTTTTCCAGGGTGCGGCATGATCATCTCACGTGGTCGTTACAAGGGCGTGTTGTCTCCCGTCTGACTGTCGGTCGGCCCGCGCCTGTTCCTGACTTGAGCATCGGCCTGGTCGATGAGCAGCGCCGCCTGCGTAATGGCATAGCTGCAGACCCCGCAGGCCCAGAAGGCCCCCGGTCTGGAAGAGGCTGTGTCGTTGACAACGAGGACAGGTCTGTCTCTTCATGATGGCTCCGTGCTTAGTGGCACATCGGGTCGCTGTAGGCGGAGGAAGGCGTCACGCTCAGGCTGTCATCTGCCTGCCTGAGCTGAGAGGCGAGTCGCGTTACGGCGTCGGCAAAGGCGATGAATTCGTCCCGGCCAAAATGCAACGTGATGGGGCCATAGGTGAAGTGCAGCCTGTCGCAGCCGCACACATTCAGCGCCGCTTGTCCTTTGCCATGAATGACATTCTCCATGATCGTGTCTCCTTGATGTGATCGGAACATGCGTCAATTGTCATTGGTCAATCGTCAATCGTGCATGAAAGGAATTCGTCTGCGTCGGAGTCGAGCTGCGCTGACAACCTCCTTGCCTCACACGCTTCAACTTCGGATGAAGCCGTGATGGCCTCGTGGTCCGCATCGTGCTCTGAACGCTTCGCGGTCACCCCCTTGGAATCCTTGATTTGACTCATCGTCAGAATCTCCTGGATCGCGCCCAGGCCGTGGTCCGTGAAGTCATGGATCAGGTGAAAGCGGAGAAGGCCTGCACGGTCGATCAGGAACGTTTGACACCTCACCGGTATCTGTGCCACAGCCACGCCGAAGGACCGGTGGAGGCGGCCTAAGGGATCGTACAGAAGAGGCGTGCGTGGTTTTGTCGGATGGTCGATCCACACTCGGTGCAACGGACGAGTGCCGGAACTGACGATAAGCAGTGTCGTGTCCAACTGTTTGAGTGTGTTGGCCTGACGGTCCACGAAATCGGGTTCCACGATTTCCAGATAAGGAAGGAAACAGATGGCTGCCCAGCGGCCAGTGAACTGGGTCGAACCAAGGTAGGTGAGCGTCCCTGCCACCAGGGCCGGTGCTCGAAAATTGAGCGAGGGAGCGCCGATTCGTTTCATGGGTTCCTCCGATCATATGGACTTGTTCTTGCGCGAGCCACGGTTCGGTGACCGATCCACAAGGCTCTGGGCTGGTTGGGTTTCCGTGTGAGACCATCCGCAATTGACGCATTTCCACCGGGCAGAGCGGTTGTAGAAATCCCAAGGACGTTCGGCCAACAACAGGCCGCGGCATTTTTGACAGGTTGTCGTCATTCCTCGTCCTCACGTCTTGACTCCATAGCGCCCCGCGGAATGGGACGGTCTAGGAAGAACCAGCCGCCCCATTCAACGGACGCGCCCCCGTGTCTACCACTGGGTGACATGATATCTGTAAGGCCCAAGGGTGACGCCAGAGCAGTGGAGGTTTTTCCAGCCCCTTCCTCAAGCCACCGAGTGATAACCGGGTGGACCAGCCCCTTCTCGTTCATGCCTTTCCTCCTGTGCCAGATCCGCTCGACGGACGGGACGATTGTGATTTTTTCCGACACTCTGTCTGAGAAGGCGGTGGCCACCGCAGCAGGAGAATTCTCTTGCACCGGCGGCATTTTACCTCCATGCCTTCAGGCATCAACTTCACAAGGAGGTGTCCGCAGGTACAACGGACCTCGCTCTCGCGATCATCGTGAGGACGTGGGTTGGCTGTCATCTCCTACTGCATTCTCATACGGATAACGTCATTGATACGGTCATCTATTTGCGCCGCACACTTGCCGCAGCAGGATTCATCAAGCCCCATCGCGTAGCTGATGGCTTCCGGGGACCGAGCATGTCGTGTGACAATGTCCTGAAACTCGGCGTCCCTGATGCTCTTACAGAGACAGACGTACATCCCGTTTCTCCACCAACACAGGCCTATGGAAATAGGCTGGTGAAACCTTTCTATCTACCTGGGATCTATGATCCCCTCATCCCAGTTGGTCCTGTGAATCCATCGTTCACGAAAAAGCCTCAGGTGCCCCATGATGACCTTGGGCTCCGGCCTGAGCAGCCTCTGGCTGAGTCGTTACTGGTTCTGTGTCGCTCGCTCAGCACGTAGCCCGACCTCTTTTCGTCAACGAAAGGGTGGGCGGGGGGCCTCAGGAGGACGAGAGGGCCCCCGCCGGTGAAGTGGGAGGGCGCAACTCCCACTTTCGGCGCCGGTGTGTCGGTCACCGGCTGGTCACTCGTCAATTCCCCAGACGCAACTGGCGGTTTCTCTGCTGCCCAGACATTCTGCCAACGCAGCTACGATCGCTGGATCGAATTGAGTGCCGACTGCAACCTGGAGAATTCTCAGTGCGATGGCATCGCGCAAGACGCGATCAGTAGCGTTGGGAACCTCGATGGCGTCGAAGGCGTCGGCGATGGCCAGAATCCTGGCTCCAAGAGGGATGAAGGTACCCCTGATTCCATAGGGGTAGCCCGATCCATCCCAGCGTTCGTGGTGATGGGCGATGAGGACCGAGGCCTCCCTCAAGAAAGAAAACGGTCCGAGCAGCGCCGCTCCAAGGCGGGAATGATTCTGAATGGCGACGTAGGCCTCGGGCTCAAGCGGGTCCCTGTTCTTGGCGAGGTGAGTCGGGAGCATCAAGAGCCCGATATCGTGAAGCAAGGCGGCGAGCTTCAGGTCGTGCAACTCGCCAAGAGTCAGGCCGACCGCATGTCCGATCAGCGCTGAGATCGCAGCCGTTCTGCGGCCGTGGCCTGTCTGCCAGGGGAGCGCGCGATCCAACTCCTTGTTCACTTGCCGCACGAGGATGCTTTCGACGTCACGGCGTGACGCCACAGGGAGTCGGAGGCGGTCGATCTTTCGGAGCATGGCCTGCATCGTGATGATCCCAGGGTGGATGTGTTCGCAGACCCGCTGTTCCATCGTCATTCCTCCAAGAAAAACCCAGAGCCCAAGACCACCTTTGTGATCTTGGGCTCTGGGTGTAAACCTCTGGCCGCTCATTGAACTGACAGAAAATCGAATCAGTGCGTCACGACTCTTCTCCTCGTTTGCCGGCCATCAGCGGCTGCTTCAAAATCCACATTTCATAGAGGGGAATCCACATCATGATCAGAAATGTCACCATCATCAGCGTATCGCCGGTCAGCATGGTCAGCACGAAAATCGGCGACACATAGCTGATAAGCCACGGCGAGAGGAGATCGAGTCCCACACCGGCGAAGGACAGCCACGAGAGCCACCGTTTCAGGGCATGGCTGGCGTTGGTCAGAAACAGGACATGGACGAGAATCATGAACACCACCGGCATGGTAAACAAATGGAAGTGGGTGATCTCGGCCAATTCACGGAACGACATCGGTTCGCCGAAGGTTGCATCAGATCCGCGATAATGGTCGGCAATGCCAGCTGGTGACAATCCGGTCATGCTATGAGCCCAAAAGAACGAGAACAGAAATCCCACCAGCATCAACAATAAAAATTGCGTATAGAGCAGCCTGATATGGCGATCAGAATCACGGAGTTTGAATCGTTGATTGAAATTCTTCATGTTGGGACGCGCGGTCCGCTTCTTTTAGTCGCCAAAGATGGATGTGAAAAAGCCTTTGTCAGTTTTGCGGGATGCAACAGTATCACTGCCCAGCCCCGCCGGTTTGAGATAAAACTCATCCAGGAGAACGAGTACGCGTTTGACGCCGGCGCTCATGGAGCGCACAGACATGGTGGCGCCGCTGATGTTGATGATATCTTTGTTGATCCGAATCGGATCCGTGACCATCTTGCCGTCGTACTGAGAGTTGAAACGTTTTGTCCTGACTTCACTCCCTTTAGCGTCCCGAAACACGAGGAGCTCCACATCGGTACAGGTCCCTTTGGCATCGACTCCGACCATATAGGTCATGGGTTTGTACTTGCCAATCGTATGGTGAACCATGGCATAGCCGTCGATTTTGTCGCCGGTTTGACCGATGTACAGCTCGAACGACTCTTCTGGAAACTTCCATCCGATCCGCTGTTGGATCAGTTCTTTCTTCTCGGCGGTGAGCCGGATCAATTCCTTGCGAATGTGCTGAGAATTTGGCATGACGGTCTTCAGCGCGTCTTCTTCCGTCATGAACTCTTCGTACTTGAAGTCGTCGTCTTTCAGAAATCGCCGCAACTCGTTATCCCAGATCTTCTCGCTGGCAAGAGCTGGAAATGTTGAGGAGATGAACATGACTGCCACGGCGATGGTGCGGAGCGCACTTAGGTTAGTGAACATCCGTGCTCCTTTAATTTGCTGTCAAGACGACGTTGCACGTCGTGCATGACATCTGCTGACGGATCGGTATCGGTCCAGCCGAAGAGGCGAGAGCCGCCGCGGAAGGCCCAGCGTTGCCGCTCTTCCCCAAAGCCGATCTTTGTCACGTCCGCGAGTCGTTTTACCGTGAGAGAAATCCGGGACCGATCCTTGCTGTCCCCCAAGTCGCGTTGAAGGGCACCAAAGGTCCGTCCCGGCATGGGGATTTCTAACCAGGCCGTTTCAATCACCCCCGCACCCTTATCTTCTCGGGTGATCGAACGATCTTTTACTGCCTCAAGCGCAGCCTCCCAGACGTGGTCATAGCTGCAGACGGCAAATCGTTCCTGCATGGCACCTAGCGATGCGCAGGCGGTCAGAAGACCGGGGACGAGGAAGAAGCTGAGTCGTTGAACATATCTTGTCATGTCATCTTATGTGTTTCGTCCCGCGCCTCTCGATATCGAAAAGCGCGGGACGGTGACTGTTAGAAATACGTTGCTGCCTGGACCAAGAACCCGTTCCCATTCATCGGGCTGCCTGCATTGCCGAGATCCCCGGCATTCACCAGTCCCTTCGCGTCCTTCTGAGTATTGAATTGCCAGTCGAATTTGATCACGGTGTCTTCGATCGGTCGGAAGTTGAGACCGAGGGTCAAGCGCTCAAGCTTCCGTTGGCCTCCCAGCGCATTTTGCTTGGTGCGATCGTCAGTGTCGGTATTGACCTGTTCCCACCGGACGACTGCCGTAAAAGTTGAAGCATCTGTGAAATGGCTTGGCGCCCATTGTTTCAGGAAGTCCGGCATGAAATGATAGTTCCCCTGAATGTAGTACCCTTGCATCCCGGCCGGTCCGATGCCTCTATTGGCTACTCCGGTCGCATTGTTGTTGCTGATTCTCGTCCAGGCTGACTCTCCAATGATTTCGAACGGGCCTCTCTGGAGAGTCCAGTCCAATGCGAACATATCGATGTAGCCAGCTCCCACGGCACCGGCTGCCGGCTTGTACGCTCCATGGTAGCCGGATCCTGCGACTTCAATGCCGAGCATCGGGCTAAATGCGACACGGCCGACGACGGCTTTGTTGTCATCGCGATCCCGAGAGACGCTGCCTCGCGCGCTCCGCACACCGAGGTCGGTAATACCGCCGGCTGTCTGGCTCATGCCATTCACGGCGTAAACTTCGTAGTCTAGCTTCGACCGCGAGGAAGGATAGAGCGTCCCGTAGATACCGGCTCCCGCTTCAAACCAGGTGCTGGGGATCACAATACGGGACACCATGGGCCGATCGACGAGATCGTTCAGCGGTGAGTCATGCAGCAAGTTAAACTTGCCGACCGGCATCAGCAGAATCCCTGCCCGGAGATTGATCGCTTCGTTGACCAGGTAGTCCAACTGGGCGAACTCGATCTGCATGGAACCGTCGGTGCCTTGCGGCGCATTGGTTCCTCCTCGCTCGATTTCAATTTCCGTTGCGAACTTGATGTGCTCGGTGATGTCTGCATAAATGAAGGGCACCAGCCGTTGCTGGCCAAAGGAATTGCGGCTCGGATTATCCAAGTTCTGACGGGAAAGCGAGTTGTACATGACGTCGGCATAGCCACCAAGCGTCGCCTTCGGTGCGCTCAGGAAGGGTTTCGCATAAATCAGTTTCCCTGATCCGGTTGATCCGAATCCCAGTGGGATCTTTTCTTCTCCCTGCCGCTCGACGCGAATGTCGGTGATAGGACCGGATGCAACGGGATACTGAGAGGCCGGAGCGGCCCCTTCCTGTCGTGGCATCCCGCCTTCTCGTCGTTCGTGCTCCTGCAGGCGCTTCTCCACCGCTTCATCGACCAGCTTTTTGATGTCCTCCGGGGTCATGTTTTCAGCCAACGCCGGCATCGCCGGTAAACTGGCCAGGACGAGAGCCCCGAGGATTGACCGTATCTTCATCGGTATCCTCCATCGCGAGTAAGGTTGTGGTTTGACTCGGGACTCAAGGGTCTCTGGTCTGTAGGGAAAATAAGTGTGTAAGATCGAAGTCCTGGATCTTTGCCGGTGACGAGGCCTCCTTTCGTAACTCGAATCATGCGGTGACGCTGCCCCAGCCTTTGATTGAGGCGAACGGGATCACGACGATGCGTTTGCAGCGCTTGCACTTGACCTCAAGGCCTTGCTCGCAAACCTTGGCGATGAGTTGTCCGCATTCGCAACGAGTCTCGCTGTTCTGGCTGGAAGGGGAAGTCGGAGTTTTGCTTGCAATCATGGTGGAGAATAGACTTATTGATGAAATTGAGAACGATTATTAATATCTCGATAGGGGGCGCAATGTCAAGTCTGCTGATGGCCTTTTTTTGTTTCGATCAGGACTGCGTGCATTCGCCTGCCTGCCCTCCTATAATTCCCTGTCATGGGAAGGTTTCAGCTCAAGCCGAGCTACTTGTTGGGGATAGGGTCTGTGCTGTGGCTCACCGTCCTGTGTGGGTGTGTCACAGAAGCGCCCACCGTCGCTCAACCCGAGAGCGACGAGATGATTCTCGTGGTGGGCCGCGCGATTGCAGTGATTACCGGGGACCGGGGGCGGCAGTACGGGCCGGAGGTGCGTCAGATGGAATTGATGCAGCGTCGAACCGGCCAGCGATACAGTGTGGCGGTCGAGTCCAGCGACAAGGCCTTTGCATTTTTTCTTCTCGCAGGAGAGTACGACATCACGCGGGTACAAATCAGCGAAGGGCCATTTTTGTCGATGGCTCAGCTCGCATCTTCCTTTGTTGTTGGGCGCGAGCCTATTGTCTTTGTGGGGACTTGGCGATTTGGGGTTGATTCGCCGCGCTATGGACGCATGGTGCTTGTGTCAATGGTGGTCGAAGACGACGCACGACAGCAGGCCGAGCACACCATCCGAACGCAGTATCCAGCCCTCGCAGGTGAAACCTTGACCACCGTCATTCCCTTCCCCGCAGAAACGGAGACCCGGCTCTATGAAGTCTTGCCGTATCCTCGATATCCAAAGTATTTTCAGCGTCATGTCTGGTAGGAGTCTTTTCATGTGGACGGGATATCGTCTGACTGTTAGGTGTTGTTTCTTCATTGCGCTATTGTTTGGCTCGGGGTGCGCAGCTGGAAGCGTGGTGTCGACTCCTGTGGTCGTCAAGCGGACGCAGATGCAGATGGGAACGCTGGTGAGCATGACGGCAGTCGGCCCAAGCCGGGAGGTGGCGCAAGAAGCCGCATCGGCAGGATTTCAGGAAATCCATCGTGTGGAAGAGTTGCTCAGTACCTGGATCGCGACCAGCGAACTCTCGCATGTCAATGCAGCGGCCGGCAGGGAAGCCATCGCAATCAGTTCGGATACGATGCGTATTTTGGAGGGGTCGATCGAGATGGCTCGCTTGACGGAAGGAGGCTTTAATATTCTCGTGGGCCCTGCGGTCGAGGCATGGAGCGTCTTAGATCGACAACAGGTTCCATCGGATGCGGCGTTACAGGCGGTTCGCCCGCTCACGGATCTGAGATCGCTTCATCTGAATGCCGCACAGGGGACGGCCTATTTGGCCAAGACCGGCATGCGAGTAGATGTCGGCGGTATCGGTAAAGGATATGCCGCGGACATGGCCGTAGCAGCTATGCAGAAGGCCGGAGCAACCGCGGGAGTCGTCGCCTTGTCCGGCGATATCAAGACTTTCGGCCGGCTTCCAGGCGGGACGAAGTTTCCCTTCGGCATTCGGCATCCGCGACGAGAAGAAGCCGTGTTGGCCTTTGTCGATCTTCAGGATGAGGCGATTTCAACAGCGGGAGACTATGAGCGGTATTTCGAACGGGGTGGGGTGCGATACCATCACATTCTTGATCCGGTGACCTTGCAGCCGGCGCGTG
>JACQHN010000255.1 GCA_016199015.1 Nitrospira defluvii | reverse complement strand
GGCAGGGCGTGGTCCATATCATTGGCCCTGAACAGGGTTTCACCTTGCCGGGCATGACGATCGTCTGCGGCGATTCTCATACGTCGACCCATGGAGCGTTTGGCGCACTCGCGTTCGGAATCGGGACGAGCGAAGTCGAACATGTCCTGGCGACACAATGCCTCGTCCAGAAACGCCCCAAAACCATGGAGGTCCGAGTCGAGGGGCAATTGTCTCCCCGTTGTTCCGCGAAAGACGTGATCCTGGCCATTATCGGCAAAATCGGCACAGCCGGGGGAACGGGTTACGTCATCGAATACACTGGCTCTACCATCCGCGCACTCAGCATGGAAGGCCGCATGACCCTCTGCAACATGTCGATCGAAGGCGGAGCCCGCGCCGGCATGGTGGCCCCGGACGACACCACCGTCGCCTACATCAAAGGTCGTCCGATGGCGCCGACGGGTGCACTCTGGGATCAGGCCGTGAAGGCCTGGCGGCAACTCACAACCGATCCTGGCGCGCGATACGATGCCGTGGTGGAGTTGCAGGCCGAAACGATCGCTCCCCAAGTCACGTGGGGTACGAGCCCGGGAATGGTCACCGGTGTGGATGGGAATGTGCCGGACCCTCGGACCATGAGCGACGAGAAGCTCCGTCAAGCCACCGAGCGAGCCCTCGAGTATATGGCGCTGGCGCCCGGGATGCCGATCCGCGACATCAAGATCGACAAGGTGTTCATCGGGTCCTGCACCAATGCACGGATCGAAGACCTCCGCCTCGCAGCCTCGGTCGCCAAGGGCAAGAAAGTCGCCGGCACCGTACACGCGATGGTGGTTCCAGGTTCCGGTCTCGTGAAACAACAGGCGGAACAGGAAGGACTTGATCGCATCTTCAAAGAATCGGGATTCGAATGGCGGGAAGCGGGATGCAGTATGTGTCTGGCCATGAATGCCGACGTGCTGCAACCGGGAGAACGTTGCGCCTCAACCAGCAACCGGAATTTTGAAGGACGTCAGGGAGCCGGCGGACGGACCCACTTGGTGTCTCCTGCAATGGCCGTGGCCGCCGCTATCGAAGGACATTTCGTCGATATCCGTCATTGGTCATGACCCCCGGTTCGCCCTGTTCCTTGGGCTCTGTTCAATGCAGTCACCGTCACACACGAAGCAAGAAAGGATAGCTGAGGACATACTATGGATGCGTTCACCACACTCACAGGCTTGGTCGCTCCGCTGGACCGGCTGAATGTCGATACCGATCAGATCATTCCGAAACAGTTTTTGAAGACGATCAAGCGGACTGGTCTGCGAGAAGGATTGTTCTATGATTGGCGGCGCCTGAAGGACGGTTCACAGGACCCTACCTTCTTCTTGAACCAACCCCGTTATCAGCAGGCCACCATTCTCTTGGCGCGGGACAACTTCGGCTGCGGATCATCGCGTGAACACGCGCCCTGGGCGCTGCTGGATCAGGGGTTTCGGTGCGTGCTCGCCCCCAGCTTCGCAGACATTTTCTACAACAACTGTTTTCAAAACGGCATGTTGCCGGTGGTGCTGACGGGAGCTGAAATCCAGGCGCTGTTTGAGGGCGTCGCGGCCCGTGAAGGGTATCGACTCACGGTGGACCTTGCTGCCCAGCGAGTCATCACGCCGGAAGGCACGACCTACCACTTCGAGATCGATCCCTTTCGAAAAGATTGCCTGTACCGCGGGTTGGATGCGATCGGCCTCACCCTCCAACACGCTGAACAAATTGCGCAGTATGAAACACGCCGTCGCACACAAGCCCCCTGGCTCTTTCAGGATCTGACCTAGCCGACAGGAGCCCTATGACGTGGTGGGAAACCATTCTCTTTCCAGTGGCCTGGCTGTGGAGGCCGAAACTAGTCCTTACATTGCTGGTGTTCGGCGGAGCCGCCTACCTCTTGATCATCTTCAATTGGAGTTATTCCGATGGAGATCGCGTGGGCTACCTCCAGAAGCTGTCTCGGAAAGGGTGGATTTGCAAGACGCAGGAAGGTGAGCTCGCCATGACGACGGTGCCCGGCGTCGCCCCGCTCTTGTGGAATTTTAGTGTCTGGGATGATGCCGTGGCGAAGAAACTCGACGGCCAGATGGGGAAACGGGTCGTCCTCCATTACAAGGAGTTCCGGTATATCCCGACCACCTGCTTTGGGGAGACCACTTATTTTGTGGATCGCGTCGAGGTGTTAGACTGACCGCGCCGTCCCGCGCTTCCCCTATAGCCACTTCTTCTGCTTGAAGAAATACAGCATGGCACTTCCGGTCACGGCCATCACGCCGAGCACGGCCGGGTATCCCCAGGGTGATTTCAATTCGGGCATGTGCTCGAAATTCATCCCATAGATACTGGCGATAAAGCTGAGCGGCATGAAAATCGTGGTGATGATCGTCAGCACTTTCATGACGCCGTTCAAACGATAGCTCACGCTCGACAGATACACTTCCATCATAGAGGACACCATCTCCCGCAAGGTTTCGATGGTATCGCCGATCTGAATGACGTGGTCATACACGTCTCGAAAGAAGACTTTGGTCGACCCCTGCAAGAATTGACCATCCGACCGCGAGAGATTGTTCATCACATCGCGGAGCGGCCAGACAGAGCGGCGCAAAAACAGGAGTTGCCGCTTGAGCGTATGGATGTCCCGTAAGGTCTCCGGTCCAGGATTGGTGATGCAGAGATCCTGCAAGGCTTCGATTCTTTCTCCCAGCGTTTCCAAAATGATGAAGTATCGATCGACGATCGAATCCATCAACGCGTACAAAAGATAATCTGCTCCTGCATGCCGCAGACGGCCTTTACCGTTCCGCAGGCGCTCCTTCACCCCCTGAAAGACATCCCCGCCGTTCTCTTGGAACGACAAGAGAAAATTCTCTCCGAAGACCAAGCTGACCTGCTCGACATTGATGTCTCCCTGACGTTGCCCCTCATACAGCATCTTGAGCACGACATAGCCATACGCACCATAATCGTCGAGTTTCGGACGTTGGTCGGTATTCGCAATATCCTCCAGCAGCAGCGGATGGAGTCCAAACATTTTCCCGAAGGCCTCCAGCACTTCCATCTTGTGGATACCCCCGACGTCCACCCATCGAACGGTCGGCTCCCCGGTCAGGGCCACTTCGTCCGGTTTCGCGACGGTCCGCTCCTGAAACTGCCCTTCGCCGTATTCGTAGACCGAGATGGTGACCTTCTCCGATTTCTTTTCGCCGATATGAACCAGCGTGCCGGGCGGCAGCCCAGACTTGCGCGAATGTTTGTGCATCAGTTTCATATGGGCTCAGCTTGTACGCGGATCCTGGAAGAGGGTCAAGAGTCTCCCTCCACATCGATCCATTCTCCCCTTTGTTCCCGCCCAAAGACCTGGTACGGTGGGAGTAACGGAGCACGTACGCGTCTCGAAATCTCGGAGCCTGCATGTCGATGCAACAGGAACTCGCCACACTGTCGGACGCCATGATACGGGCCGGTCGCGAGGCCCTCAGATTGGCGACCGAGGGGTTTGAAACCCATACCAAACAGGATCGGTCTCCTGTCACGTCTGCTGACTTAGCCGTGAATCAGATTCTTCGAGACAGCTTGTCGGCGGCATACCCTGATGACGGCTGGTTATCGGAAGAAACACCGGACACCTCGGACCGGCTGGACAAGAAACGCGTGTGGATCGTCGATCCGATCGATGGGACCCGCTCGTTCGTGCGAGGCCTGCCGGAATTTTGCCTGTCGGTGGCACTGATCGAAAATGGCGTACCGACGGTCGCGGCTATTTTTAATCCGTCCACGGGTGAATTCTTTTCGGCCATCCGTGGCCAGGGCATGCGTGTCGAACATCGCCCCGATGCGGGTCAGCCTCCCTTCACCTCGTCCGAGCGTCCACTGGCGCTTGTGAGCCCCTCGGAACTCCGGATCGGCCGCTTTGAAGCCCTTGAGCCGCACATACGTTGCCACCCGATTGGATCGATTGCCTATGCCCTCGCACTGGTCGCGGCAGGGCAAGCTGACGCAGTGGTGACATTGGAGGGGGGTAATGAATGGGACATCGCCGCCGGTGTCCTGTTGATCGAAGAAAGTGGCGGACGCGCCACAACCGCCTCGGGCCATCCTTTTTCATTCAATCGCACCGATCCTCGACTGCAGGGCACCTTGGCGCTTGGTGCAAACCTGGCCGCGCCGGTGCGCGCCCACCTTATGCAGCTCAGCGCTGCCGTGGCCGGCCTTCGCTCCCCCCTCTGACCCTTTCCATCGCCCGATCTTGTCTGTACGATGCCCCTAGCCAGGATTATTCATGAATGCCGT
>JACQHN010000261.1 GCA_016199015.1 Nitrospira defluvii | reverse complement strand
TCTGCGTGCGGACACGCACAAGCAGGCGATTGCAGCAGAACCGTTCATGAATCATGCGGGCTAGAGATCCTCATGCATCGTCACATTTTCGAGAAACGCGCCAAGATCAGGATCGGCTTGGGGCCCAAACGCATCGGCAATGGTTCCGCGGGTGCCGTCGTGCGCTTCGATGGCGTACAACACCGCCATGTCATCCGGATCGCTGACGCCTTCAAACCGGTGATGCTCTACGATCGTCAACTGATCGGCGGTGAATGTCTGACCGCTATTGACCGCCCGGAACGTCTTATTGAGTAATTCAAAGTTTGCCGCAAACCCTCTTTGCCTGAGACCCTCAACGGCCTCTGCCAGCGTCTTGTACGCTTTCTGTGCCATGCCTGCCCTATTTCACGCCCAGCTTCGCCAAGATCGCCGGCAAAAACAGCCGGGCAATTTCTCGATGGCCGGCGTCATTCGGATGAAAACCATCCACATCGAAGATAAGTTCCTCGCGAACTGGTTGCGCGAATAAGTCGACGACTGACGCGCTGACGTCGCGTGCTTCCTGTGCAATGGCTTCGTTATACGCGTTGACCCTTGCCAGGTTCACACGGGGCTCGGGGGCTCGTTGGAAACGGGGAAGCCGGGTGAGATCGGGAAGATTGCCGATCACGATGTTTTGCGAGACATGTTCCCGAAGCGTCTGAAGAATGAACCGGAGGTCCTGCCGAAATGTCTTCGGATCATCACCGTGCACGAGATCGTTCGCTCCCGTCCATATCGTCACGAGATTCGTCTTGGTGCCAAGCTGCTTCGCGACGCGCACTTGCTCCTTGATCAGATCTATGCGCGACCCCGGTATCCCAAGATTGATCAAGAAGACCCCGGGCATCCGCCGGTCCAGTTCCTGTTTGATCAGAAACACATAGCCCTCAGTCAGCGGCGTGGCTCCCACACCGGTTGCGTCACTGGCGCCGAGCGCGAGATACACAAACTCGATCTTTTTCTCGCGTGGTCCGCTTCCGCAACCGGAGAGGCTCAGACTGAGGATAGCCGCCATGACGATGTGTATGAGTTGGAACGTCTTCATAGGAACTCTTGGGCTCCTTCCTCCGCGCTTGTTTATTATGGAACAGAAAAGGACCTTGTTCAACTGACGCCTGCTTGCGGAACATCCGCATAGACGGGGGGAATCGAAGCTGTATCTCTTCCGATACCAAGGGGGCATCATTTGGATACGACGTCTCCCCTGCGCTCCCTCCTTTCCCAAATACATGCATTCGTATCGAATTACAAAATAACGAAAGACGCTCCATCGCCTTCATGGCACATAGTTTGCTGCTGACAGTTGATGTTTTAAGACTGGGAACTCTGTCGTGCAGCTTGGAATGGCAATCTACAGGAGACCCACATGCCATCCCGCAACCTACAAATAGTTCCACACCATGATGCCGTAGTCGATCTCAACGTCCGTCCCTTCTGGTGGACTTCAAGACATGCGGGATGGGCACTCATCAGCCTCGATCAACTCATCGCAATGTTCAGAAGGTCGCAGACGGAGTATGATGCGCCTCTAGCCTTTCCATGGCACGCAAGTTGTCGTACGTAAGAGGTGAATCGGCTAGGTTTTGTGCTTACCACCGGAGACTCGCATGAAGCCACACGCCTTTGTCGCCATGCCGTTCGGCGTGAAGCAAGACAGCCAAGGCAACGAGATTGATTTTAATCGTGTCTATGCTGAGCTGATCAAGCCCGCCCTGGAAGCCACAGGCCTGGAACCCTTTCGGGCCGACCAGGAATTACGCGCCGGTGACATCCGCACCGACATGTTTCAAGAGCTCCTCATCGCCGATCTCGTGGTGGCTGACCTCACGCTCGATAACCCCAACGTCTGGTACGAATTGGGCGTGCGCCATGCGCTGCGCGCGCGCGGCGTCGTCCTGATCTGCGGCGGGCGAGTGACGACCGCCTTCGACCTCTATACCGATCGCAAGCTCCGCTACAGCATCAAAAACAAGGGACCAGATGCCGCGACAGTGGAACAGGACAAGAAAAACTTGATCAATATGGTCAAGACAACGATGGAGTCGTGGCATGGCCGTAAGGTAAGCCCGGTCTATCAGCTCATGCCCAACCTCCAGGAGCCGGATTGGAAGTCGCTCCGTATCGGCAACGTGCAAGAATTCTGGCAACAGCATGAGGCATGGGAAGGCCGCATCGCGTTGGCGCGAAAAGCGGGACAGATCGGTGATGTCCTGGTGCTCGCGGATGAGGCGCCGATCGCGGCGTTTCGCGCCGAAGCCTGGATCAAGGCCGGCGAAGCGTTGCGCAAAGCCGAGCGATTCGGCTTCGCGTTGGAACAGCTCGAACGGGGCCTGGCGGTCGAACCGCACAACCTCAAGGGTCTGCGCGAGCAGGGTATCTGCCTGCAACGTCTGGCCTTGGCCGGTCGCCCAGGCCATTCATTGGACCGCGCGCGTGCGCACTACCACAAGGTCTTGGAGCTGTGTCCACTAGACCCGGAGACGTGGGCGTTGCTTGGTCGGGTCGATAAGGATGCCTGGGTCGCCGCCTGGCGCCGGCCCGGCAAGACCCCGGCGCAATGGCGCGAGGAAGCCGCCGAGGAGGATGCGTTGCTGCGTGCGGCTATAGACAGCTATGCCACCGCTTATCGCCGCAATCCCAGTCACTACTACTCCGGCATCAACGCGCTCACGTTGATGCACCTCCATCGTCATCTCATCAATGATCCACGGTACGACCGGGAAATGAACACCATGGCCGGGGCCGTGCGATTTGCCGCCGAATACGAACCGGACGAACAGCAGCTATTCTGGTCCAAAATGACCCTCGGCGATTTAGAAGTGCTGGTCGGCCAGCCGGATGCGACAAAAGCGGCCTATAAGGAAGCCCTTGCGAACAATGACAAGGACTGGTTTGCGCTCAACTCCAGTCGCGCCCAGCTACAGCTGCTCAAGGACCTCGGCTTCCGTCTGGAGAATGTCGAGGCCGGCATCGCCGTCTTCGACCGCGCGATGCAGAAGCTGGCCAAGCCTGAAGACTGGCAACCGCGCGAGGTATTGCTATTCAGCGGCCACATGATCGACGCCCCGGACCGGAAGCTCAGGCAGATCAGTTCTGCCTAAGAATCACTGCTTGGGTCGCCGACCGAGGGGGGTGGGATATTTCCATCTTCACATCGGCGAGATAAATTGCCTAACGCTTACCTAGTAATCGAGTTAGAAATCGTGGAACTCCTAGAGAGCAGAGGCTTGCGGTAAATATAAGCCCCATTGTAGGCACAGCAGAACGGTACCGAGATTGGTTTTTTCTTATCGTCCGATGTTCCTCAAGGACGATAACGTGTTTCGTTTCGGGCTTCTGGACGACTAGGGAAGGTCTGATTTATTCCCCGTTGGTGATGTGCTATGAGG
>JACQHN010000260.1 GCA_016199015.1 Nitrospira defluvii | reverse complement strand
CTCCATGACGGAGAGCTTGGTGACTTGATCCAGCACGACAATCGCCAGACTCAGCAAACCGAGCAGGAGATAACGGACGGAGTTGCTCAACGGACCGCCTCAACGCAACGGTCACAGAGGGTCGGATGGTCGGGGAAGCTTCCCACGGCTGCACGATAATTCCAGCACCGTTCGCACTTGGAATGCTTACTTGGTGTAACGGTCACATCAATATCATTAGGCCAGGCCTCCCCTGCTTGTGTCGAGCGGTGTTGTTCCAACTCTACGTGGGACACGATCACAAGAGATGGCAGAAGCCCCTCATAGATTTTCAAGAATTCATAGGCTTCTGGCGCAGCATTCACGGTTACCTCAGCCTCCAGAGAGGCTCCGATCGACTTATCGCGTCTCAGTTTTTCCAGAAACAATTGTATCCTCTCACGATAAGCCAACAATCGCTCCCACCGCCCGACCAAGGCCGAGTTGCTCCAGCGCGGATCGACTTCCGGGAACATCGCCAGGTGCACGCTGTCGGCCTTCGAATCCACCCGTACCGACTCCGGCAACATCCGCCAGATTTCCTCCGCCGTGAAACTCAGCACCGGCGCCATCAACTTCGTGAGGGCCACCAGGATGTCGAACAACACGGTCTGCGAGCCGCGCCGCAACGGCGAATCCTTACGGAACGTATAGAGCCGGTCCTTCAGGATATCGAGATAGACCGCGCTGAGATCGACGGAGCAGAAGTTGTTCAGCGCATGGAAAATCGTATGGAACTCGAACTCGTCGTAGCCTTTGCGCACCCGCGGAATCAGATCCCCGAGCCGCATGAGCGCCCAGCGGTCCAATTCGGGCAACTGCCCGAACGGCACGCGGTGCTGCGCAGGATCGAAATCGTAGAGGTTGCTCAGGAGAAACCGGCAGGTGTTGCGGATCTTCCGATAGGCCTCGATGAGATGAGTCAGGATCTCCGGAGAAATCCGCAAGTCTTCGCGGTAATCCTGCGCCGACACCCAGAGGCGAAGAATTTCCGCGCCGGATTGCTTAATCACATCCTGCGGCGCCACGACATTGCCGGCCGACTTCGACATCTTCCGGCCCGCCCCGTCCAACACGAATCCATGCGTCAACACGGCTTTGTACGGCGCTTGGCGATCGGTGATCACGCCCGCCAACAACGCGCTGTGGAACCAACCGCGATGTTGGTCGGATCCCTCCAGATACAAATCCGCCGGCCACCACTGCCGAGGCTTGAGCACTGCCGCGTAACTCACCCCGGACTCGAACCACACGTCGAGAATGTCGCGTTCCTTCTCGAATTCCGTTCCTCCGCACCCTTCGCACTGAGTGCCGGCAGGAAGCAACGCGCCGGCCTGGTTGGCAAACCAATAGTCCGTGCCATGCTGAGCAATCAGATCCGCCACATGGTCGATCACGCGCGACTGGGCCAGCACATGCTTACATGTCACGCAGGTAAAGGCCGGAATCGGCGTGCCCCAGACCCGCTGGCGGGAGAGACACCAATCGGGCCGGTTCTTAATCATTCCTTCGATTCGATCCTGCCCCCAAGGCGGCACCCACTGCACACGGACGATCTCCGCCAGCGCTTCCTTTCGGAGATCGTTGGTCTCCATCGAGACGAACCACTGTTCGGTGGCGCGAAAGATGACCGGCTGTTTGCAGCGCCAGCAATGGGGATAGGAGTGATTCAGCGAGCCATGGCCGAGCAACCGGCCGTTCTCCTTGAGGCGCTCCACGATTTTGGGATTGGCCTTAAAGACATGCTGCCCGGCAAACTCCGGAACGGCCTCCGTGAATTTGCCGCCGTTGTCCACCGGCGCGAGGATTTCGAGGCGCTCTCCGACGCTGGCCTTTGCATTGTGGTCCAGCACCAACAGATAGTCTTCCATACCGTGGCCCGGCGCAATGTGGACGCAGCCGGTCCCCTGCTCTAACGTGACAAAATCGCCGAGGAGGATCGGCGAGAGACCGGTCGTCAGGGGGCGTTGGGTTTCCAAACCTTCGAATCCGTCACTACCTTTTTTGACGGCGATCACCTGATAGGCCGGCAGGCTGCAGGCCTTGGCCACCGACTCGACCAGTTTCTCAGCCATGACGAGCAGTTCGTCACCGACCTGCACAAAGGCGTAGTCGATGTCCGCATGCAGACAGACCGCTTGATTGGCCGGCAAGGTCCAGGGTGTGGTTGTCCAGATCAGGACTGAGGCGCTCTTCACTTCGACAGGGAACGACAGCGGGCCAAATCGCTTGCTCAGCAAACTGGGAGGACTCACCAGCGGGAACTTCACGTAGACTGAGGGCGAGGTGTGATCTTCATACTCGACTTCGGCCTCCGCCAGCGCCGTCTGGTCTTGGGTGCACCACAATACCGGCTTCAGGCCCTTGTAGACTCCGCCGCGTTCCACGAACCGTCCGAACTCGCGAAGGATGGTCGCCTCATAGGACGGATGCAGCGTGAGATAGGGCTGTTGCCAGTCACCCAAGACACCCAGTCGTTGAAACTCCTCCCGCTGGATCGAGACGTACTTCTCCGCATATTCCTTACAAAGCTTGCGGATCGCGAGAGCATCCAAGTCCCGTTTCTTGTCGCCGAGTTCCTTCAGGACCTGATGTTCGATCGGCAGGCCGTGACAATCCCAGCCTGGGATATAGGGTACCTGGTAGCCGGACATCGTCTTCGATTTGACGATGATGTCTTTCAAAATCTTATTCAGCGCATGGCCGATGTGAATACGCCCGTTCGCGTAAGGCGGCCCATCGTGCAGGACATAACGCGGGAATCCCCGGCGGGATTCCTGGATCCGTTCGTACAGCCGTTCCTGCGCCCACCGGGCGAGCATCTCCGGCTCCCGCTGCGGCAGGTTGGCCTTCATCGGGAAGTCGGTCTTCGGCAAATTGAGGGTCGCTTTGTAGTCCATAGGTGCTATCGATGAGGGGAACGAGATTGCCAATGAAGTGCGCGTAAAGAGAGGACTATACCGAATCGAGGCGAGAGGAACCAGTGGTTTGTTGCGGCCTGAGCCGCCTAGCCCCAATACTGTTCACTTAACCGCCTCATTGTAATATCCTGTCGCACATTCCGACAGGAGGACTGCGCATGGCACAGACCATTGCCGAACGTCCACGTGGCACGCGGATCACGGACTATATTAGTTTGGGGGTGCTCACCAAGACATTTCCGATGAGCACCATTGAGACCGTGCTCCGAGAGAGCGGCCGGGGCAGTATCCGGCAGAGGGATCTGCCGGCCCACGTCGTGGTGTACTACGTCATTGCCTTGGCGTTGTACATGCAGTCGTCCTCCCGCGAGGTTCTGCGGTGCCTTCTGGAGGGGATCGAGTGGCTGCTGGGACCCAACACGGCAGTCAACGTGGCCGGCAAATCGGGGATCTCGCAGGCGCGTACCCGGTTGGGCTGGAAGCCGGTGCAGCGCCTGCACGACGAGGTGGTGAAACCCCTCGCTGTGGCATCGACGCAGGGGGCCTGGTACCGGAGCTGGCGGCTCGTCAGTCTCAACGGCAGCACGCTGGATGTGGCCGACGAGACGGCGAATGCACAGGCGTTCGGCCGGCCGTCTGCCAGCCGTGGGGAGAGTGCGTTTCCGCAGGTACGGTTCGTCTCGCTGGTCGAGCACGGCACCCATGTGTTGTTTGGGGCCCGGATCGGAAGCGTCGACACCGGCGAGATCACCCTGGCCAAGGCCGTGCTCCCTGCGCTCCGCACCGGGATGCTGTGCCTGGCCGATCGGAACTTCTTCGGGTTCGCCGTGTGGACCCAGGCCCGGGCGACCGGCGCCGATCTGCTCTGGCGGGTCAACCAGAACCTGCGCCTGCCGTGCGAACACCGATGGCCAGACGGGTCCTACCTGAGCCGAGTGTACGCCTCGCCGAAGGACCAGCGGCACGGCACGAACGGTGTGGTCGTGCGCGTCATCGACTACACGCTCGACGGAGTGCCTGGCGCCGAGCCGCGCTATCGCGTGCTGACGACGCTGCTGGCGCACGGCACGGCCCCCGCCACGGAATTGGCGGCGCGCTACCACGAGCGCTGGGAGATCGAGACGGCCCTGGACGAACTCAAGACCCATTTGCGCGGCGCCAGAATGGTCTTGCGCAGCAAGCCACCGGATCTGGTCCGGCAGGAGTTCTACGGCTTGATGATGGCGCACTTTGCGGTGCGTGGCCTGAGGCATGAGGCCGCGTGGCACGCGGACGAGGATCCCGATCGACTCTCCTTCCTCCACGCGGTGCGCGTGGTCCGTCGCAAGCTGGCGCCGTTCGCGTCTTTTCCCCCCACAGGACAGGAGGGCCTTCCATGAAGCGGTGCTGAGGGAAATCCTGGACGAACGCGTCGTCTCAAGTCGCGCGCGCGGCAATCCGCGCGGCCTTCACGCGCAAGATGAGCGGATATCCGCTGCGTCCGAGAACGCGGTCGAGCACCACACGCCTCACAATCGAGAACCCCATCAGGATCACTAAGTGAACAGTATTGCACTTAGCCAGGATTATTCATGAATG
>JACQHN010000251.1 GCA_016199015.1 Nitrospira defluvii | reverse complement strand
GACGATCCTGAACGGCGCGCCCGCTGATGCTCTGGCCGATCTTCACATTGGGCTTACGTCGGTACTGCTCGCTCAAACTTTGCGTGGCTGCGATGCGAAGTTCGCCCGTCGCCTGGTCCAACAAGATGATGGAACAAATCTTCGACCCCATCATTTGCGCCGTCATCGTCACAATCAATTGCAACACATCCTCGATCAATCGATTCGACGACACCGTTTCCGACACCTGCGACAGCGTGTCGAGTTGCAGGGCCTTGCGTGTCATCTGATCATAGAGCCGAGCGTTCTCGATGGCCCCACCCACCTGCGTGGCGATCGTCGAGAGTAAGGCCAGCTCGTCCGGGCGATACCGACGCGACCGTTTATGCTGGACGTTGATGACCCCGACGACTTCCTGCTTGGTCGTAATGGGCACCGAGACAAATGCTTGGTAGCGATCTTCCGGGAGGTTGTGAAAAAACTTGAACCGCGAATCGTCGCTTGCGCTGTTCGGAATCACCACGCGGGTCCGTTCTCTGGCCACCCAGCCGGTGATCCCTTCGCCCAACCCAATGGTGATGCGTCCGATCAATTTGGGATGAGGGTTTTTCGAGGCTCGCAAAATGAGTTCGTCCCTGCCGTCGGAGATCAGATAGAGCAGGCAGGCATCAGCTTTGGTCACTTCCACGACCATATCGACGATATGCCGAAGCACTGACTCCAGGTCGAGGGTATTGCTGATGGATTCGCTGATACGATGCAGAACATCGACCTCGCGTGTTTTTTCACGCAAGGCCTGTTCCAACTGGGTGACCGTCCGCTTCGCTGCCATACTCTCCTACCGGACACATCGCTTGGTTGTGACGACTCTCTCACGGGAGCGAGCCGCATCGAACCATGCGCGGGTCTTGTCTTTCTCCAAGGGAACGATGCGTACCGACCCGATTCGTTCGGGCACCACACAATACACGGTCCCCGCAGACACTTTCTTGTCCTGCTGCATGGCGCGCCAGAGTGCGCTGAACGTGACGCGGGGCAGGCAGGTCGGCAAGCCGGCCGCCTTGACCAATGCACACAGACGGGTGACAACGTCTTCGCCGCACAGCCCCAGGTGCCTCGCCAGGTCTGCTTCGTACACCATCCCGATCGCCACCGCCTCACCATGAATCAATCCACGGTATCCCCCCAATGATTCCAGCGCATGGCCGATAGTGTGCCCGAAATTCAGAATACGACGCCGATCCGCTTCACGCTCGTCCTCGGACACGACCTGCGCCTTGATTTCACACGATCGTTTCACGATCTGCGCGACAGGAGCATCATCCAGCTTCAAGATCGGCTCGATATGTTGTTCCAAATATTCAAAGAACGCCTCGTCTGCAATCACCCCGTACTTGATGACTTCCCCAAGCCCCGCTTTCCATTCACGTGCCGGCAGGGTAATCAGCGTCGCCGGATCGATCAGCACCGCGCGCGGCTGATTGAACGCGCCGATCAAGTTCTTTCCCTTTGGATGATCCACACCCGTTTTCCCACCGACGCTGGAATCGACCTGAGCCACCAAACTGGTCGGGACCTGCACGAAGGAAATGCCGCGTTGGTAAATCGCTGCCGCGAATCCCGTCAGATCGCCGATCACACCACCGCCCAGGGCCAGCAACGTCGATGTGCGTTCAAATTTGGCGTCCACCAACGCATCCATGATCGTCGTAATGGAGCGGAGGGTTTTCGTCCGTTCCCCCGGGGCAAGCACGATCGGGACGACCGTATAACCGGCCGTCTTCAATGCACGACTGACCCGCTTGAGATAGCGCCCGGCAAGATTTCGGTCGGTGACCACCCCCACCTTACCGGAACACCCCAGCCGCGTCAGCTCTTCGCCAACGGACTCCAATAGATTGCGCCGAATGAGGATCGCATAGCTCCGCGCTCCGAGTTCTACATGAATGGCTTGTTGAGGCATGTCGGTATAAGGGGCTGTCATACGGAACGAGGCAGAAGGTCGGCTATGATCCCCCTCCACTCGGAGAAGGCGCGGAGCATGTTCACTGCGCACATGTGACAGGACCTAACACTCTTCGCGGTTGGTCTGGAAGGTTCCCTTCGTCACCCGAGGCCGCCGCTGCCAGCGATCGGCAACCGCTCTGAGGGACCTCGCAGGAGAATTGGGCCCAGTGTGCTTCCACGCGTATACGGCCACCCCGCCTAGCCACTTTCGGCTGGGAAAGCCACTCGCAGTTGACTCTGTCTGTAGTGAGAGAAAGCCCGGAAGGAGCGCCTTGTAAGCCAGCGAGGAGACACGTTCCGCGGGATTCGCCCCCATTGAGACAGCGTACCATCGTCAATGGAGGCGATTATTAGCTTGTCGCGCTAGGACCTGTCAAGTTGTGGAGCGGACGATCGTCGGCGTCAGGAAGATCAACAGTTCCTGTTTGGAGACATTCTCCGTCTTATTCTTGAACAGCCACCCCAAGACCGGGATACGCGACAGATAAGGGATACCGGCCACGTTGTTCGACTGGGTATCGACGAAGACACCGCCGATGACCATCGTCTCCCCATCGCGAACTAACACCTGCGTCGTAGCCTCGCGACGGTCGATGCTCGGACCGGCCGGGTTACTTCGTGCACCGACGGCATTTCTGGTAGCTCGCACTTTCATGAGAATCTGTTTGCCGATTTCCTTCGGATCCCGCGAGGTAATCTGCGGAGTCACGTTCAACTCCAGGTTCGCATCCACGAACGTGGTCTGCGTTCCCTGTAAGGAAGTGGTCTGAAATGGGATGGACTCTCCTTGCGCAATCTTCGCATCTCGTTTATCCAGGGTGGTGATCTTCGGCGCCGCGATGACCTTCGTTAACCCCAGCAATTCACCGGCTGACAGCCGCACGTCCAACATGGCGCCATCGGTTTTCCCGATCGAAAATCCAGCACCCGGCACAGATGGCAATCCAGGGTTAGCGGGCAAGTTGATCAGGAAGTCCGACACCTGAGCACCGAATGTCCCCGTGGTCCCGGTCTTGAAGGCGGACGTTCCACTCGAGCTTCCTAATTGGTTGACGTTTTGAATGCCCCACTGGACACCGAGCGAACGCGTATAGGTCGTATCCGCCTGAACGATACGTGCCTCGATCTGCACCTGCGGCACCTCGAGATCCACCCCATCAAGCAACTGGCGCAGCACTTCCAGCTTGGACTCGGTATCGCTAATGATGAGGGCATTGCTCGCCGCGCTGACCGTCATGGTGCCGCGCGGGCTCAAGTTTTGCCGCAGCGAAGTTTGCACTTCCAGAGCGTTGAGATTGCGGATATAGAACACGCGAGTAACGATCGGTTCGGCCTTGGCCTTGGAATCTTTGGCGCGTGCCTCTTCGTCTTGTTGCTTGGCAATATTTTGCAGTGTATCAACCCATACGATATTTCCCTGCCGAATCATGCCAAGCGCATTCATCTTCAGGAGCATTTCGAGCGCCTGATCCCAGGGCACATTCGCCAGCTTCATGGTGACTTTGTTTTTGACACCCTCGCCGACCACAATGTTGAACCCGCTGACCTCGGCGATCAACCGCAGCACGTTGCTGATGTCGGCTTGTTGGAAATCGAGTGCAATGCGCCGGCCGACAAACCGTGACGGGCCGTTCAAGACTTCATTATTCGTGTCCGTCTTCTTTTCGTCTTTTTGATATGACTCAGCAGTCAGCTGGATGGGCTGAATATGCAACAAGGCCTTGGGTGACTTATGGGCGGCCAACATCAGATGAGCTGCAGATCGCCGCCCGTCCAATGCCCCACCACCTTCCACCTGCGGCTCGGACAATGGCGTCAGTCCTATCTCCGCAGGTACCGACTCATTCAAGGCGACAACCGGCTTCGGCGCCAGCGTAAGGATCAGGCGACCGTCGGTCGAATCGATGGTGTGCTCGACGGACTGCGTCAAATCAAGCACCAAGCGCACTTTATCCGGATGGTACCCGAACCGAACTCGCGTCAACAGGGGGTGGCCGACGATTAGTTGCGACTGGTGCCCATCCGACTGAATACGCGGCATATCGAGGACCATCCGACGATCCCCGATCATCTTCACTGTATGGGGAAACAGGCCGTTGCCCGTCAGGACCAACGCCATCCGATTTCCTTCCGGTTTGGCTTCAACCTTTGTCAGCATCGTCGCTGGAGGAGCAGCCACCGCCGCGCGCGCGGTGTCGAGTGCAGCGTCCGTTGACGGAACCACGGGGTCTTGGTCGGCGGCCTGCGTGAATCCAGGCAGTCCGGTCGTCTCACCGGGTGTGGCAGCCAGCCCATACCCGGCAAACCCCAACAACCCGGCAATCACAGTCATACTCAACAGCGGATGAACACCAACCTGTGCTTGTTTCATTCTGTGCCCTCTTTCGGGTGCAGGAGCTTCACGTATTCTCGCTCCTGTTTGTTCCCGTACACATCCGTGAACCGCTCTTGAACGATGATGCCTCGTTCGGTGATTGAACTGACCACACCATTGTTGGGCCCGATCCTGGTTCCTCGGCGAATGCTGTACCCTTTGCCGTCCGGCGTTTGGACCATGGCCGTATAACCGTAATTTCCCCAGAGCACACCGATCAAACTCAGTTCCGTGAGGCCGACACGCTGCAGCGGGGGGAGACTGGAATCCAACTCTACCTGCTGGCCGGGCTGAAACATCGGCAAGAAGGGATCACGACGACCGGATGGGTCGTACGATGCCCCGGAAAATTCCAGCGACAACGAATCCCCCGGCTGCGAAATCGAATTGCCAACGGAAGGGGCCGGCGATTCGACAGCCGGCACCGACTTTTGTGCCTCAGGCAGCGGTATCACCTTCAGGGAATCTGTCGGGCGCATGGAGGCGACTTGGCGAAGGTGGGGAAGGCTTCTTGACTCGCCAGGCACGGCAGTCCCGCCAACCATCAGCATCGCTCCAATGCTCATCAATCTCATCCACTCACTCCGCCATACTCGTATCTTCACGATGCTTCCCCTCGCGTTGGACGTAAGCCGGACTCCATTTCTCACTTCGGCTTCGCCACTGGTACCGGCACGACGGATTTCTTTTCCTGCGGAGCGGCATAAGCCACCAAATCGAACACCGTTTGTGTGACCACTCGTCCTTGATCCACACGGGGCGCCCCGATTCGCACATCCTGGACCGTCACGATGCGGGACAACTTGCTGATTCGGTCGAAAAAGATGGCTGCGGTGTGGTATCCACCGGCCACCTCTACGTTGATCGGCATCCGGATGAATAACTTTGACGGATCCTCGGCCTGAGCACCTGGTTTCCATAGCCGAACATCTAACCCCAGCCGGAGCCCAAGATCCGACACTTGCTTGAGCAACATGACCGCTTCCTCTTCCGGCGGGAGGCGTTCTTTCTTCGCGGCCAGCTCGATCTCAAGTTGCTTGCTTGCCGCCACGAGTTCGTCCAGATGCTTCACTTTCAGCGTCAGATTCTGAATCTCCGTATCCAATTGGGCCACCTGCCCCTGGACAGTGACCAATTCTGCGCTCTTGGGATCGACGACATAGAAATAGAATCCGACCAGAATCGCCGCCACGAGCAATCCAAGCAGTGCAACTTTTTGACCCGTCGGAATACTGCGGAGACCGTCTAGACTGATCGCATTCAGACTCATGTTAGCCTTTCATCGACAGATCAAGTTTGAATTGATAGGTATTCATCTTGTTGTCTTGTCCGGCTCGGCTTTCCATCAGCTTGATCGCCCCAAACTGTTCGGTACGCCGAAGGTTGTTGACGAATTCAACCACGTCGTCGTTCGTCATGGCTCGTCCTTCAAGTTCGACGTTGTGGCCCTTGAGGGACATCCGCACGAGCCAGACCTTGAGGGGATTGAGACTTTGGCTGACATGGTCCAGCACTTTCACCGGGCCGGTTCGGCTCTTTTCCAATTCATCGATGATACGATTCTTCGCCTCCAGCTGTTTTTTCTTCTCTTCGAAGTCTTGGACCGCCTTCACCTGCTCTTTTAGCTTGGCAACCTGTGTGTCCTTGTTTTGCTTCTCACTCTGTTTCGCCTGGATCTCGTCATCGAGTGAGGACGCGTAGTACCAGCACCCCGTGAGTGTGATCAGGAGCACGCCGACACCAAGCAACGCCTCAGCGCGAACATCCCACTGCGGTTTAGCTTTTCTGGCCTTGGGTCCAGTTGCGAGTAAGTTGATTCTAATCATCGATCCCCCACCGTCCGAAGTGCGAGGCCTACCCCCACTGCCGCAAGCGGCCCCATCTCTGACAGAACATCGGGATCGACATCGCATAGGGAGGTGTCGATCTCATTGAAGGGGTTCGCGATGTCCACCTCAACATGCATTCGATCGCGAAGCTGTTGAGCCAGGCCCTTGACCTTGGCTCCCCCACCGCACAGCAGCACACGCGTAATCTCGCTCTCCGAAGATGTCGTTTTGAAATAATCGATGGTGCGCGCGATCTCAGACGCCACTTCGGCGTTGACGCTTTCCATCACGGCAGCAAGCGTATGGTCGTCGTCGCGATCACTCTTCTTCAATTGTTCCGCTTCCTCGAACGACACGCCCATCTCGCGCTGCACCGCTTCGGAATATCGATTTCCTCCCAACGGGATATCGCGGGTGAACAGGGAGACGCCCCCGCGTACGATATTCACATTCATCACGCTGGCCCCGAT
>JACQHN010000250.1 GCA_016199015.1 Nitrospira defluvii | reverse complement strand
TGAATTAGGAATGATGAATGTATATGTTGAAAGAGTCGGTTGTCCGATTCATTCACAATTCATCATTCAGAATTGCAAAGCTAGGAACTAGCTTTGCCTGTCAGGTTAGCAATCATGTCTTTCAGATTGCCGGTTTTCATCGCATCGGCCATGTAGCCCTTGGCCTGCTCGATCCCCTCGGTCGCCACTTCCAACGTGATGACGGTGGTGCCGATCTTGTCCGCATGTTTCTCGATCAGGGCCTTGGTGCATTCCCGCATGAACCCTTCCGGCGCCCGATCCAAACGACCTTGTGCATCCGGAGTCCAGGTATAGGGCGATAGAGTTTCCTGAGGCGCCTGTGCTTGCTCCGATCTGGTTCCGTTCGGCGCAGGGGCTTCGATTCCGTTGGTTTCGGCTCCGGCGGCTGTCGGTTGAGGAATCGTACCGGTCCCTTTATTAGCAAAGATGGGGGTGTAATCTTCGGATGCTGCCTCTTGGATCATGGGGCCGGCATATTCGAGTGTGATTGTGGTCATGCCGAGTTTACGGGCGCTCTTTTCGATCTTGGCTTTGGCCCGCCGACGTTGGAATCCGGCCGGCACGGAGCGGATCGCTTCCTTGGCATCCTTGGTCCACTGCATCGGCACATCGTCATAGGCCAGGTCGGTCTCGAGGCCACCCTCGGCCTTGGCCGCGGCCTCGAAGATCGTTTTGTCGACTTGTTTGAATCGATTGCCCTCGGCGCTGCACACCGGGCATTTCACCGGCGTGTCGCCCTTTCCGATATACCCGCAACCGTCGCAGACAAAGTAGTTCTGGCTCATGCGATCCAGGTAGGCCTGTGTGCCGGGGCTGTTGACCGGCTTTTCCTCGACGACTTGCGTCATCATCTCGCTGAGCGTCGAACCCATGAGGTCTTTGGCCACGCCCTCGTCGGCGTGCATCTTATCGCGATCGATTCCGGCAGCATCCAGGTTCCCGCCCAATGCCCGCATCGCATCCATCGCCCCTTTGGGAAGAATGTGTCCGACTGCGGCGTCGACGACCGTATTACTGATGATCGTGTGGCCCTTCTCGATGGCGTACCGGTGGATGGCCGTCTTCGCCACTCCGCGGGCAAATACCGGGATCCGTTCCATGCGGCGTAGGGCTTCTTCAGTCCAGGCGATCGTATATTCCGCCTGCGTATCGATCGGCGGCACATATTTGCGATTTGAGACCAGAATGTTGCACGACGCCGCCCGCAGCAGGTTTTCCGTGTTACTGCCGATGTCCATATCCTCGTCGCTGTGCACCCCGATCCGTCCGACGATGAGCAGCCAGGGGTTTTCTTTCCGCACGTATTGAATGATTTTTTCGAAGGCCTTTCCGTCCAGCAGAGTCGTTTTCACATCGGTCTGCTCGGCCTGGGCAATTTCACGGGAGATATCCAGGTGGGATTGGTAGATCTTCGCGAGTCCGCTGTCGATGATTTCCTCGTGCAGTTTTTCCTGCTCCTTGAAACGGAAGACCTTGCCGGCCTCCTCATTGAGGACGCCGGAAATGCTGTGAAACGCCGCGTAATGGAAGTAGGGATCGAAGGCCGAAATCGCTTCCACCGGCACATTAAAGGCTTTGCCCAGCGCCAAGCCGGTCATGAGTCCGCCGAAGGAGTAGGGGCTGCCGTCTACGGCCACGACGATTTTTCCGGCTCCCACCGGCTGCGGCTGTTTGATGATCAGCATGTCGCTGTTGCGAACACGTCGCAGCACTCGCTCGGTGTTGCTACCGATCACGCTGTCTTTGACCGCTCCGACTCCCAGGGCCCCCATGATCACGAGATCGTAGGCATTGGTGTTGATGTCCTCGGCCAGCACTTTCCAGTTGCGCCCTTCCAAGGAACGGCGCTCCACCGGCAGGTTGGCCTCGTTACATTTCTTGTCGACGTAGTCCAGGTAAGAGTCCGTGATGATCTGGAGCCCGCGGGTAATCAGCGAATCGTGAATCTGGCGTTGCCGATCGAGTTCCTTCTCGTCGTGATATTCCTCGGGAAGGCCGGCCTCCATCTGCTTAAACCGCTTATCGTGCATCTTGGCCGCATAGACGTGGCTGCCCACAATCTTGGAGCCATAGGTTTTCGCCAGTGTCACTCCTACATCGACGGCTGTATTGGAATGGTCGGAATTATCGACCGGGATATAGATGGTCCTGTACATCGAGACGCCTCCTAGGCAAACACTCTATAGGGGGATGAGATCAGAGAACCGCCAAGAATTCAAACGGTTGAATGGAACTTTACCCCAAAAGAAGCGGCATGATAGCACCGTGTTCTCGGGGACTGCAAGCAAACCGAGGGGCGTGCAAGGGCCTGTGAATGGGGTCTAACCCATTGGACTCACAGCCGTCTTTCCCGTGGTGGCGGCGGTCGGGTGAGCGGGGCGGCGCGACCGAATAATCTCCTCCAAAGTCAGTAGGGCTTCCCGTCCGGAATTGTTTTGAATGCCTCGAATCAGATTCGCATCGGCATAGTGGGCCGTATCCGGCACCGGTCCAGGCGCAGGGGTTTGAGACAGTGATCCGGTCCAGGCTCGCGGGTCACGACTGCCTTGTTTCTGTTCCCAGGCGGCGAGGCAAGCCTTCGCGATGATCTTGTTGAGCGGCGCGGGATTGTAGAGCAGCTTGCGAATGCTCGTCGGTGTCAGCATGAGTGGGTTGTACCCCGCCGAGAGGTACCCTTCCTCCAGCAGCCGGTGCTCCAGGTCCGTATTGGGTTGGATGCCGAGGAAGAACATCAAAGGGAAGACCCGCTCTTCGCCAAGAATCGAAGCGACCTTTTTATACGACTCGACGCTCTGGAGGAGGCTTTCTTCTGTTTCCTTCGGGGAATTCAAAGAGTAATTGAGGATTACTTTGCCTTTGAAGCCGGCTTCGGCCAGATACCGGCACCCGTCGTACAGCCGTTCGAGTTTGAAGCCCATGTGCAGATTATTCAGCACCTCTTGGGATCCGGAGGTGATGGCGACTTCCAAATCACCGACTCCCGAACGCACCATCAACTTGGCCAACTCAGGGGTGATCAGCGAGGTGCGGATATAGCCCGACCATTCGATCTCCAGCTTTTCACTCAAGATACGTTCGAGAATTTCCGTGCACTGGGGATAGGCTTCCTTCCCCGTGATGAACTGGGCATCGGTAAACCAGAATCGACGAGCGCCCCACTCATGATAGTGCTGGGAGATGTCCTTCACGACCATTTCTGGCGGACGGTACCGCACCCGCTTCCCTTCAATATAGGGATAGAGGCAGAAGGCGCAGTCGTAGGGGCAGCCGCGTTTGGTTTGGACGCCGATGGATTCGTCCATATAGGCGCCGTATTGGGGGAAAATGGAGGTGAGATAGGGCAGATCGACGGTTAAGGCGTCGAGGAGCGCCGGGGCACCCTGATTTCCTTTGCGCGTCTGTTTCCCTTCGCGAATGATGTAGCGTTCGTTTTCAAGGGATTCGCCGTTGACCACCTTCAGGATCGCATCCTCCCCCTCGCCCAGAATGCCGATGGTCCCTTCAGGGAGTTTCTCGATCAACTGATCGGCAAAGGCCGTGAACGCTCCGCCGCCGATCATGATCTGGCTTTTGGGGAACTCCTTGCGGATCAACCAGGGATAGGACAGGTTCGCGCGAATGTGGCTGTAGTATCGATACAGTTGCTTCAGGCCCGCGAACGAGGCCACCACACGCTTGATGGGATTACCGGCGAAGTAGAAGTTGAACGCATGCTCCAGCGAGGCATCGCCTTCGTGGGGAGAGAAAATCTGAATGTCCCGCCACGAAAAGCAGACCAGATCCGGTTTAAAGTCGAGCGCAGCATCACGGATCGCTTGGGTACGTTGCGATTCGAGAAACAGCGAGAGGTCGAGAATGCGTTGCCGCACCTCTGGCTTCCGGCGATGGATGAAATCCGCCAGATAGGTCACGCCGATCGGGTAGACCTTCTTACAGGGGAGGAAAATGTACAAAATAGACGTCATGAGTTATCAATGTTCAATGCGCAATGTTCAATTGTGGAACTCTAGGACGCAGCATCAAATTTTGAGGGTTCTGCTTGAATTCATCACACATTGCGCAGTGAAAATTGAGCATTGAACATTGCTATTTTGTGGCAATGTGTATCGCGACGATCCCGCCGGTGAGGTTCCGATAT
>JACQHN010000249.1 GCA_016199015.1 Nitrospira defluvii | reverse complement strand
CGCACGATCTGCACGATGTCGTCAGCGTGCGAATCATCTTTAGCGTAAATCAGGGTCTTGGGAACATCCTTGCGACCGGGAAAAATCTCGGTGAACAGCTTTTCCTTGAACGTGCGAATCACCGTGCGGATCTGATCCACAGCGACCACGTCCCGATCGAGCTTCGAGGCATCGTAGGTGAGATCTTCGTCGAGCTTCTCCCAACGCACGGCCCGGGTCTCGCGGTCGCGGCGATCGACAAAAAGCCCAGCTTCGACTTGTGCACCTTGCTGGGTGATCTGCGTGCGAATGCGGTAAACATCGAAGTCCACATTGACACCATCAGCTACCGCTTGTTCGTGGTTGTATTCCATGACCAGGTTCTGATTGAAAAAGCCGAAGGTCTGCTTGTTGGGCGTGGCGGTGAGGCCGATGAGGTGGGCATCGAAATATTCCAGCACCTGCGCCCAGAGGTTGTAGATGGACCGGTGGCATTCGTCGGTGACGATGATGTCGAAGGTTTCGATCGGAATCGACGGGTTGTAGTCAATCGGCTCGATTGGGCTTCTCAGAAAGCCGTGATTCTGCGTTGCTCGGGTCGCTTCGCTGCTCATTGACGAGCCTGTCAACTCCGCTGCTCGCTCGCCTCGCGCCTTGTCTGACGACCTTCTGCTTTGCCCAATCCCTTGGTTGAGTTGCTCAAGTCCCGCAATGGAAATTTCTTCGTCCTCGTCCGATAGCTCCCGCCCCTTGAGCATGGAATACATGCGCTGAATGGTGCTGATGCAGACCCGCGCGGTGGTATCGAGTTGGTTGCCCGTCAGCCGCTGGACGATGAACTCTTCGGTGAACTTGAAGTTGTTGTACGGCGAGACGTACTGCTGGAATTCCTTGAGCGTCTGGTCACCGAGGTTGCCACGGTCGACGAGGAAGAGCACGCGGCGCGCACCTCCAAACTTGATAAGCCGGTAGATGAAGTTGATGGCGGTGAAGGTCTTGCCGCTGCCGGTAGCCATTTGGATGAGGGCGCGGGGACGATCCTGAGCCATCGACTTTTCTAAGTTCGTAATCGCGGTAATTTGCGCGGGCCAGAGGCCGGTGGTGACAAGCTGCGGCATGTGCCGGAGCTTTCCGCGCAGGGTGGTGGCCGTCTCTGCCGCTAGAGAGGCTCCGCCGAGATCGCGCGGTTTCTCTACGATGGTCGAGGCCCAACCTGCTAAGGTCTCAGGCCTATGGAAACTGAACACCTGCCGGCTTCGCGGTTGCGGATCGAGGCCGTTCGTACACCTCGTTTCCACTCCGGTGCTTTGATAGAGAAACGGTAAAGGGCGTGTGATGGCTGGGAGGTCATGAGGGAGGCCTTGGCTGTATTTCTCTGATTGAACTTCAACACCCGTCAGGGTGACGCCCTCTTTCTTCGCTTCAACTATTCCTGCAGCTTTACCATCGATGTAGAGCAGGTAATCGGCAAATCCGTGGCCGCTGGTCAGTGGGAAGTTTCGTAAGACGACTCCCCTGCCTGCGTGGATATGTGCCTGCCTGTAGTCCTGGACGACCCAGCCCGCACTGACCAGCATCTCGTCGATTTTCTGGCGGGCTCTCTCCTCAGGCGTGGGCATCAATCAGCTCAAGATTGCGTTGGTTTGGATCAGGCCGCCCGAAGAATACTCTTTTACGGAGGCGGCGACAATCATCGCTCGTTACAATTCTCATCGCCTGTCCGGCATTATCGTCGCCTGCGTGACACTTAGGTCACAGTGGAGCTGATTATCAGTCAGCCTTGCACGCTCACCTGCAGGCAGCGACGGCCGCATCCACCAATTTGCAGAACAGATTGAGTAACATCATTTCGTCCAGGGAACCGGGGATCGCGCCGGCTGTGCGGGGATCGGCCACCACCACCGCCAAACATTGAGCGCGGGAAATGGCCACGTTCACCCGATTGCGGTCGAGAATGAAGGCCAGCCCGCGGGACCCATATTCGCCGTAACTGGAACAGAGGGAAAGAATACAGACCGGGGCTTCCTGCCCTTGAAACCTGTCGACGCTCCCGACGCGCGCGCCGCTGGGCAGGGCACTTTGAAGTGCGCGGACCTGGGCATTGTAGGGGGCGATGAACAAAAAGTGCTCCAGCGCCAGCGGCTTCGTGGCACCATCCTTCGCCGTATAAAGACGCCCCTGCAGCTCCTGATAGATCGCCAGAACCCGTGTCACCTCTTCGTCACTCTGCTGGATGTTGCCGTCATGCTCGACGCCGCTGAAGACGATCCCGCTTTCGCGCGTGATGAGGCCCGGTGGGCCCGATGGGACGGCGATCCGCTGCCGGTTGCAGTCGGGATGTGAACCGAGACGTCCTCCGTAGATGCTCTCGGAAATGAAGCGACAGACCGATGGATGCATCCGGCGGGATTCGCCGAGAAATAACCCCGCATCCGGCGGTACGACGGCATGGAAGACGGGCGCATCGGGCCGGCTGGCGTCCATGTCCTTGAGGGCATATTGCAGGGCGGACAACCCCGCATCGCCCGGATGGGACCCTTGCACTGGTTGTTCGAGCTGCATCTGGTCACCGAGGAGCACCAGGTTTTTCGCGCATCGCGCCATTGCGATGGCGTTGGCCAGGGCCACCTGCCCGGCTTCATCGATAAATAGGAAATCAAGCGCGCCTTCCCACTCGGGTCGGGTAAAGAGCCAGGCTGTTCCACCGACGACTCCCCCGCGATACGCAGCCTGGGCGCCACTGCTGTCTGGTACGTATTGCAGGTCGGGGTTGGAAGAGAACAATAGCCCTTCCGCCTCGCCACCGACTTTCATTCCTCGGAGCTGACCACCGCCGGCTCTGGCGGCCTCGCCGCAGGCAAGAAGAAGGTTCACGACCGCCTTATGGCTGTGAGACGCGACTCCGACCCTCTTCCCGACAGCCAGCAGCGCCGTGATGACTCGCGAGGCGGTGAAGGTCTTGCCGGTGCCTGGCGGCCCCTGAATGACCAGGCATCCGCCGGACATTGAACGGGCCACCCGGATGGCGGCCTCGGTTGGGGACTCATCGGCGTGACTCACCAGCGCCGCGGGCGGCACGCGATTCAAGAGCGCGGCCACCGGAGCGTGGAGATCGTGCGACAGGTGACGTGCAGCCACGTCAGCCAACGCCTCCTGAATGACTTTGGCCGGCACATGCTCGTCCGGAAGTAGTGCCCCTTGTTGAGGAAATGCACCTCCGAATTTTTCACTGAGCGCCTTCTTCCCGACCTTGAGTTCCAACCGACCTGCGGACGTATCCAGCGACGACAGCGTGAGCTTCGCCTCCAAGTTGTGAGTGAACATCACTTTGGATTTGTCACCGGCGGCAAGTTTGCATTCCTGCGAGGGATCGAAGCGATAGGCTTGCACGAACGATTGTTTGTCGGGCATCGGAGCGCCGATGGCTTGAACGCCCTCGATGCAAGCCGGATCGTCGCGGAGTGCTTCGGGCGTCGCCTCGGCACGGTCGAACATCCGCCACCACATGGGTTTTTCTTCCCGGCGGTGAAAGTCGATTACGTTCGCTAGGACGAGCGAGACTGCGTCGCCCTCCTGGCGCAGCTTTGCCGCGGTATCCAGCCGCGCGACGACTTCCGGCGGTAGCTCTCGTGGCGCCGACGGTGCCGATAGGGAAGCCGGCCTTTCAGCGGTGATCCTCTGTTCAGCCGCCACCTTTCTGAGCCACTGCAACAACTCCGCCGTGGACCGACAGTCGTCCTCGTTGTAGTCGCGGATGTCCTTCAGGATGGGGCTGCTCGGCCAGTCACCCGGTTGTTGGCTTTCCATCCAACGTGCATATTGGACGATCGAGTCTATGGCCGTGGCCACCTCCGTGGCGCGCTTCGGTCGATAGAGGCGCTCCACCGATTTGATGGAATAGCTGTCCTCGCCGATGCGCAGGCCATGGCGAACGATCTGATAGAGATCGACGAAGACCCCGTTCCGGAGCAGCTCATCCACCTCATCCTGCCGGGTGTCGTGCTGCGTGCTCAGCCGCCGCACGGCGCTGACTTCGTACGCGGCGTAATGGTAGATATGCATGCCGGGGTTGCTCTGCCATCGTCTGAATACCCAGTCCACGAAGCCCTCGAAGGCGCGCTTCTCTTCATCACGGTTGTGTGCCCACCAATCGGTAAACTCCCATGAGTCTGGCTGCCCGTTCCGCGTGCAGACCCCAAACAGGTATTCCAATCCACCGGCCACCAGCGGGTACCCCTCCATGTCGAAAAAGACATCGGCGGGATGATCGAGCGGAAGCGCCGCAAGGCCCACGGGCTCGCCGTTCGCTCCGGCTTGGGGCAGCATCTCGTAACGAGGCGGAGCCTCTGGTTTTTCGTTCCGATCAGCGCGCGTCTGCCGTTGGAGGCGAGCTTGCGCGGCGAGTTTCTCTAGCGAGTTGGTGTCGAGTTTGGGAACGGTTTTTCCTGAGGCTGTAGCAAGGTCTGTCACTGTGGTGATGCCGGCTCTCTTCAGCTTCTTGATCTGGCCGACCGTAATGCCGGCGACCTGCACGAGGTGGTCCGTCTCCTGAAAGAAGTGGTCCGCGTGGGAGGTCCAGCGGCCGTGATCAGCCCGTGGCAGCGGCTCCGGGCGATCCGCCATCGTGCCGGCGAAGGCCTGTTGCATGGAAAGAAAACTCGTCTTGATGCGGCGATAATAGTGAATGAAATCTTCGAGCCGGAATTCAATCCTCTCTTTGGCGCCGAGGATGAGGCCGAATTTTTCCGGCATCGGAGCGCCGGTCACCGCCGCGAGCATGTCCGAATAACAGCAGAGCTGAACGGCATAATGCGGCCTGGGCGAGCGGGCCAGCTTGGTATCCCACACCTGATACCGCCCGGATGCATCGAGCAGCAGAAAGTCGCTGTATCCGAAGAATGGCCCGCTTTCCAGAGCCGCCTGATAAATGATGGGGACCTGTGCGCTGATGGCTGACAGCGTCTCGGCCCGGGCGGCGACGGGATCCTGCTTAGGAATCTCGACCAACTTGGCGCCCGATGATTGGAATTCGTGCAGCACCGCCTGTTCGTGCCGATCGCCCGTTTGCGCGATGAGGGAGGCGTCCTCGGTTGCCTCATCCGGAGTGACTGCAGCCGGATTCTCCACATAGTAGCGATCCATCCAGGATGCGAACGGTGAGGCGAGATAACGAACGAGATCGCTCGGCGAGTACCGCAGTTGGCCGGAGAAGTGTTTATTCATTCGGTACCCTCGGATTCACGCTGCGCTGTTCAGTTGTCAGGCCTGTCTGACCGAGTCGAATCGGAATCGTCGTTGTCGGCCATCATGTGACTTCCCAAGGTCAACACTGACCTTTCACCGACTCCCCTCAATCCGCCACCCCTGGCCATACGGGTTCTTCGGCGAGTCGTACCGGAACGGGCTTCCGGCGCCATAGGGATTGTTCAGTGAGTCCGGAGAAAACGGCGAGCCGTAGCGCCCGAATTGGTTGCTGGTCGAATCCGGATCGTAAGGGTTGTCGCTGAGTTTGCCCCGATAGTTCCCCTGGGAGTCGTATAATTTCGGCGCGTCGGTGGCGAAGGGATTCGTGGCCGATTGGTTGCTGAACGGGCTGCCATAAGGACTGAATGGATTGTTCACGCCGTTCGGTGCAAGAGGACTCCCCTGCCCGAACGGATTGGCGGTGGAATTGAAATCGAATGGATTGGCGCTCAGGTTGCCGAGGTCTTCGGCTTGGGCCTGCGTGATGAACGATGCCCACAACAGCAGACACAGAATCAGTTGTGGGATCGGCATGGCGTCCTCCTTCTTGGCCCGATCACCGGACTGATGCCGGCGATCTTCATGGCCTGCCCGAGGCTACCATGGCCACGTGACATCGGAGGTCACAGTCCAGCTGATTTTCAATCGAAAGATCTTCGTCGGCTTCACGCTCGACGGGAGTGAAGCGTATCTCGCGAACGACGAGCGATAGGAGCCGAGGGCTGGCAGCGGAGTCGAGCGAGAAAGGATTGTCGATCAAGTTGCCGCGGTCTTCGTCGCAAATCATTTGCGAGCGTAGCCGACGACGGAACAGAGCCCCTGCGACACACGTTGCAGCGTCTGGGGAGATACGGCGCCGAAGGTTTTTACGATACTGCTCTCGGAAAGGGTAAAGACTTTGTCACATCTGATCCAACAGGGTTTGGGGAGTGCCCCTTGCACCAAGTTTGCCGGCTCGATTTGAAGAGCGTGATTCTGTTGTTCGACAGAGGTAATGGCTAGCCCGATGAAATTGGTGTGCCGATCCGGTGGGGTTAAGACCATCACCGGGCGTTTCTTGGTTGATTGCAAATCCGAGAAGGGAAAGGGAATCAAGACCAGGTCGCCAGGCTTACACGCCATTCCAGACCTCGTCCTCCTGGTTGTCCCACACATGGCGCATGGCCGGCTCCTGCGCCTGTTTCAATTCTTCAGTGAATCGATCTCTGAGACCATGCTTGATTTCAATGTATCCGATGAAATCCAACACTTCTTGTGCCAATGTGTCCGGGAGTTTCTGCGCTTCTTTGAAGATTCGCTCAGCCTTCGACATCTTGTCCTCTCATTTAGGCCACCAGAGCCATATTCCCTGTTCCTATTATGGTCTGAAGACCGTCCGGAAACAACCGATGTACTTTCCCCAACCCATCTTCCTGAGCAAACGGCGCGTTCTAGAAACCTTCTGACTCGATACCTGGATTTGCAGCGACATGGCCGTGGATCATCTCCAACCAGAGACGTTGCACGCGCGCTCGCTACCGGAGGATTCAGGGCATAGAGATCGGCCACAGTGGCGGCGGCGGACGCCGCGCTGAGTCGGACCGATCTCGTGCCACCCACTCGAACAGTCTGTTGAATGGACAAGGGGTGAATCGTTATGTCAATTACAGGGCCTCAACTTGATATCGGCCATGGCCTATATCAAATGGTGGGGAGCAGATTGATGCTATCGCTTTCGATCACTCGCTCTGTGCGACTATTCGTCGAGCCTCCTCTGCGACCCTCGCAGCCAATGATTCCGGCTTGAGCACCTTCACCCCACTCCCGAAGCTGAGAACCCACCCAACCAGTTCCCTCGTGTCGGCCACCGACAGCGTCATGCGCAAGCCACCATTCTTCACTCGCTTGCTCTGCTGCGTGTCGTGCCACACCCGATCCTTGACCCAGGCTGCCGTCGCTCGGTCGAATTCCAGCTCCACCTCGATGCGTGGCCCGCGCATGACCGTGAGCGCGTCTTGGACGAAGGCGTCGAGGTCGAAGTGCAATGGGATCTGGTAGGGATGGTCGGTGGGCGTGACGGACTTGATGCGCTCCACGGCAAACATGCGCGGTTCGCTCCGCAAGTGACAGTAGCCGATGAGGTAGAGGCCGCCGGTGGCATACCACAGCCGATAGGGATCGACTTCCCGCCTGGTAATCCGGCCGCGCGACGCGGAGTCATAGCGCACTTGAATGGTGGTCTTGTCGGCGATGGCCCTGGTCAGCCGATCGATGGTGTCGCGATGTTGTCGATAACGTTTGTGCGGCCCGAGTCCGACGCTAAACGTGCCGTCGAGCTGCTGGACCAACGCGACACCTTGCGGCGGAAGTGCGGCAGCGGCCTTGCCGAGCGCCGATTGCAACGAGGTGTGAAGTTCGGTGCCTTCGAGCGGGGTGATGAGCCGGCGGCTGAAGGTGAGCGCCATCAGTTCGGAGGGAGAGAACCGCAGCCCAGGGACATTGCGAAATCCCTCCATGAGCCGCCAGCAGGTGTGGCCGTTGATTCGCTCGGTGACCAAGGGATAGCCGGCTTCTTCCAACGCGGCAAGATCGCGACGAAGGGTGCGAAGATGCCGGGTGGAACCAGGTGCGAGGGATTCGGCCAGTTGCTCCAACGTCAAGCCCTGCCGCGAAGCTTCCAGCTGCTTCAGGACGACCAACAGACGGACAGCCTGATCGTTGCGCGGCATACGCGATCCTCAACCTTGGCCCTGGCCGATTTTGCGGCGCTCAGTCTACCAGGATGTTGAAAGGGTAGCCAGCGGCTCGTTCGACATCCGTGGAGCGCACATCGGTGCACGTCGCTCATTCGAATCGCGATGCCGCTGACTCATGACTATCGACCATCGGCTATCTGCCATCAGCTCCTACCTTGTGGCGAGATACCAGTGACGAGCCCGGTGATGGCTGTGGTGTGACTGCCTTGGCATGCTCATCGCCAGCGCATGATCGGCCAGAGTAGAATCTTCGTTAGCAACCCCTTCGTTTAGGAAACTGCCACGATGCTTGTGACGCCGGAGATCAATCGTCGGACCCAGCGGCAGGCTCTCGCCGCCGCGGCTTTGGTGGCCATGGCAACAGGTTTTTGGGGCTGGCTCGCTGCTCCTCTATGGCTCATGCTGGGACTCAGTCCGCTCACCTACTGGCTGCTGCGGTGCCGCTGTCTCCGGCGTCTGGCGGTCATGCAGCAGCCGTTTCCCGACGACTGGGAGCAGATTCTACGCGCGCGCGTGGCATTCTTCGCCGCGCTGGATGCGGAGGGAAAGGCGCGGTTCCGGCAGCTGGTGCAGGTTTTTCTCAACGAGGTTCGGATCACGGGCATTCGCACGGAGATCGACGAGACGGTTCGGGTCCTAGTGGCGGCGAGTGCGGTGATCCCCATCTTCGGCTTCCACGACTGGGAATACCACCGGCTGCGAGAGGTGCTGATCTATCCGGACGCCTTCGACGACGACTACCAAAGCGCCAAGGGGTCCGATGCGGCCATGCTGGGGATGGTCGGCCTGCACCATTTGAGCGGGGTGATGATTCTGTCTAAGCCGGCTCTCCTGGCGGGATTCGCCCATCCCTCAGGCAAGCAGAATGTGGGGGTCCATGAGTTCGCACATCTGGTCGAACGAGAGGCGAGCGACTATGGGCTCCCGCCAGAGGTGCCTTGGATGGTGGTCCGACAATGGGTGCGGTATGTGGCTCGGGAACTGGCTCGCCCACCGGCGCATCATGCCCACTTCAACACCTATGCCTACACGAACTCGCACGAGTTTTTCGCGGTGTTGGCTGAGTATTTTTTCACGTCTCCCGACATCTTGAAACGCCGAGATCCCGCCTTGTACGCCATGCTGCGGGACATGTTTCATCAAGACCCCCGCGCGCTGCTCCCGTCCCTGCCCAAACGTCGCCAAGGTATCGATCGTAATGCCCCCTGTCCCTGCGGCAGCGGCAAGAAATACAAACACTGTTGTCTTTCGAAAACCGGCGCCACGGTTGGCTGAGGCAGGGGGAATAAGAGCGTATGGCAGATGGCGGATCGCTAATAGCTGATAGCCGATGGCAGGAGGGGCAAGAGCCGATGACGAAAAAGACAAGAGCTGATGGCTGGAGCCGGGAGGCAGGGACGCAGCGTTCAGAACGAGATACGACTCATTCTCTTGCTATCGACTCTTCTCTTTCCCGCCATCAGCCATCGGCTCTTGTCACGCAAGGACCGCCGAGGTCGCTGCCGACTCAGGTGGGAATATCGGTGGTGCCGTCGTAAGAGGCCCGCGACTGATGGGAGATTTTCAACACGTCGCCGTCTTTCACGAGGGAATCGAGTGAGCCGACCTTTCGATTCACGGTGACCAGCAATTCGCCGCGTACCACGAACGGTGCCAAGGCATCGAGCAGATCCACATTGCCCTCAATCAAGGCTTTGATGGCCATCGGTCCTTCCACATCAAGATCCAATTCTGTTTCCGTCACACGCTGTTGTAACGTCACTCCAAGAATCAGCACTTTAACCATTGTGGGTATGTCCTTCGTGAGTTGGTGATAGGAGCCTATGGCTTATAGCATATGGCTAGGAACCGATGGCGGAGTTTCCGATGCGAGATACGAACGACGCTTCACGTAAGACGTTCGCCACCTAGCTCTGCGCTCGCGCGTGGCAATGCAGGCAGTCTTGTCGCTTGGGATGTTGCGCCGGCAGCGGGCGGATGCCTGCCGGCACATGGCACGCCAGGCAATCCTTCTCCACGGTCACCGCCTGGTGATCGCTGTTGGTCGGCACCTTGGGGTTGCGGTCACGCGGAGAGGGCAGCAGCGCGACGCCCCCGACCACGAGCAACGCCAGCATCACAAAAATAATATCCACTTTGCGAAAAGTCATTCAGCGGCTCCTGGTCGTTTTCCTGTTTGCTGTGCTCCCGCCTCGTAGGCCTCGTTCAGCACCTGCGCGACATGTTTCACCGCCACGCGCCCGCGCATGCCATTGTTGAGTTGTATCATGCAGGCAGGACAACTGGTGGCGACCGTCTCAGCCCCACTCTGCTCGATGTTCCGGCGCTTCCGGTCAAAGATCTTCTGCGACGTGTCGTAATCCTTCACGAGATAGGTGCCCGCCCCACCTGCACAGCGATCGGCATCCGTCATCTCCACATACTCTGTCCCCGGCACCAGCGAGAGAATCTGGCGCGGCTCTTTGGTGACGCCGGCGGCTCGCAGGTGGCAGGAAGAATGATACGTGACGCGACAGGGTGAGCCTTCCGGCGATCCCATGGCCGGCTGCTTGTCTGAGCGCGCCACGAATTCCGTAATGTGCATGACTTTCTTTGCTAAGTTGTCCGCTGCCTGTCGCTCTGGTTCGCTCTCGAAGAACTTCTTGTATTCCTTGAGCATGAGGGTGCAGGAGGCGCAGCCGGTCACGACCTGGTCATACCCTGCCAACGATTGGACATTGAACCGGGCATTTTCCTTCACCAGGTCTACATGCCCGTAGGTTTCGATCGGCGTGCCGGAACAACGCTGCGGCGGCAAGGCCGGTTCGACTCCATGTTTGCGCAGTACGCCGATGACCGCATCTCCCACTCCGTCTTGAAAATAGTTCGCCGCACAGCCGTGGAAGTAAGCGATGCGGGGGGTTGGGGAATTCTTCAACGGTTGCGTGAGTTCCGGATAACGCTCGCGCAAATGTGTCGTGGCGAGCTTGGGGAGGACCATGTCCGCTGAGAGCTTGGCTGTGGGAGCGATTCGTGCCATCAGAGGCGCAGCCAGGCGCTCAAGAATGGCACGCGGGAAGGGGCGATCCCACAGAGGCTGCGTTCTCGCCAAAAGTTTAAGAATCGCTTCAAATACTGAAAGTTTCGCTTGAAGGTTAAAGAGCCACCGCGAGCCTTGATTAGGATGCTCCGCGCGCCGCTGGAGAATCAATTCTGAGACGTCCACGCCGGCCGGACAAATCGTCCGGCAGGATTTGCAGTTCAAGCAGGCTTCCACCACCCGCTTTGAATTCAGGTAGCTGTAGTCTTTCGACGTCACGATCTCAAACCAGCCGCGCGAGCTCATGTCTTCCGACTGAAACACGTCGTACACCGGGCAGACCGAGTTGCACTTCGCGCAGGTCGCACAGG
>JACQHN010000240.1 GCA_016199015.1 Nitrospira defluvii | reverse complement strand
TTTTCCGGAGCGACGCACGGTTTGATGGCAGGACATGTGGCGCCGGAAGCCGTCAAGGGCGGTCCGATCGGCGCCGTGAAGAACGGCGATATCATCACCTTCGACATTGCGAAGCGCAGGCTGGATGTTCAACTGACTCAGAAGGAAATCACTGCGCGGCTTAAAAAAGTGAAGTATCCTGCGCCCCGGTACCTGTCGGGGGTGATGGGGAAATATGCCCGCCACGTGTCCTCCGCATCCGAAGGCGCGGTGACGAGCTAGGCATGATGACCCGGCTGCGATGCGGCCTCGCAGCGGCGATGCTCGTTATCGCGTCGCTCGGCCAGGAGAGTTCGTTGACAGCTGCTGCAGAACCGGCTGAAGCGGCCTGCACGAACTGGCAGAGCCGCCATCCGGAATGGCTCTGGTGCGACGATTTTGAAGTCGATCGACTCCAGACCTATTTCGAATACGACCAGCGCCATGGCCGGTTTGTCCGCGAAGCCGGCGCGGGAATTGATCAGTCGATCGGCATGCGCGCGGAGTACCTCCCCGGTGATCCACATGGAGGATCTCTCCACCTCGCGTTCGGCAAGACTCCGAGCGCCTACATCAAACCAGTCGATGCCGGAACCGCGCAGTACCGCGACATCTATTGGCGTTTCGATCTGCGGCTCCAGCCTGGTTGGACCGGCGGCGGGGCCGATAAGCTGACCAGAGCCACCATTCTTTCCAGCGACCGATTTGCGCAGGCCGCCATCGGTCATCTCTGGAGCGGGGGCCTTCCCGGTTCAGATCCCGAACGGCTGTATCTCGACCCGGCCAGCGGAACCGATGAACTCGGCGCCTTGCGCACGACTACGTATAACGACTTTCCACGCTTACGATGGATCGGGGCGGCCGGCGGCAAGACTCCCCTGTTCAGCGCGACCAACGTCGGCAAATGGTTCTGCATCGAAATCCACATGAAGTTGAATAGTCACGAAGCCGCCGACGGCCTGTTCGAGTATTGGATCGACGACCAGCCGGAGGCTCAACGAACCGGGTTGAATTGGATCGGCGCCTATAGTGACTACGGCATCAACGCCGTCTACCTCGAACAGTATTGGACCTCCGTGCCCTTCACCCAGGTCCAACAACGCTATTGGGACAACTTCGTGGTCTCCACGGGCCGTATCGGGTGTGCCTTGTGAAAACTGCCGTCATCGCATCTACCCAGGCGGTATCGCGTAAAAGTTAACCGCTTCTTGATTCGTTGCCTCATACGGCTGAGCTAGACTACAGATCCTTTTGGTTATGTCATCGCGGCACAGCGCTCCAAACAATCAGACTCACGCCTCAACTCCTGACGTCCCCCCGTCACGGCCGGCCACGAGTGATCTCTCTCGGCCAGAATGGTTTTTGAATCGTGAGCTCAGCCTCCTGGAGTTCAATCGCCGGGTGCTTGACCTGGCCAAAGACCACAAGGTCCCTCTGCTGGAACGATTGAAGTTCCTGTGCATCGTGAGTTCCAATCTCGACGAATTCTTCGAAGTCCGCGTCGCGGGGCTGAAAGAGCAGGTCACCCACGGAATCGAACAACGGGGCGCAGACGGCCTGACGCCGTCCGAACTGCTCACCCGCATCGCCACGCTCACGCACCAGTTGGTGCAAGAGCAGTACACGGTCTTGAATCACGCACTCATTCCACAACTGGCCGATCAGCGGATTCGGTTTCTGAAGCGCGCGGAATGGATGCCGTCGCACATTCGCTGGATGCGCCGGTTCTTTTCACGCGAACTGCTTCCGCTCCTCAGCCCTGTCGGGTTGGATCCCGCGCATCCGTTTCCGAAATTGCTCAACAAGAGTCTCAACTTTTTGGTCACGCTGGAGGGCACTGACGCCTTCGGCCGCCCGAATGGCACCGCCATCGTGCAAGTCCCGCGTTCGCTCCCGCGCGTGATCCGGCTCCCCGCGCGAAGCAGCACCTGGCCGCATGATTTCGCCTTCCTGTCGTCGGTCATCCACGCCTTTGTCCACCAGCTCTTTCCGGGCATGCACGTGACCGGCTGTTACCAGTTTCGTGTCACGCGGAACAGCAATCTCTTTGTGGACGAGGAAGATGTCGACGACCTTCGACGAGCCCTCGAAGGCCAACTGCCGGACAGGCGATTCGGCGATGCGGTCCGCCTCGAGGTGACGGACAACTGCCCCCCCGACATGGTGTATTTCCTGCGGGAACAATTCCACCTCAATTCGCACGATGTGTATCAATGTCATGGACCGGTGAATCTGCATCGACTGATGACGGTACCAGACCTCGTCGAACGTCCCGACCTCAAGTTTCAACCCTTCACGCCAAGCATTCCCACGACCCCAATACCGAGCGAAGACTGGTTCGATGCCATCCGGCAGGGCGACATTCTGCTGCATCATCCCTACCAGTCCTTCGCGCCGGTGACGGAATTCCTTCGCCAGGCAGCCACGGACCCGCACGTCCTCACCATCAAGCAGACACTGTATCGAACCGGCGCGGATTCAGCGATCGTGCAATCCCTGGTGGATGCCGCGCGCGGCGGGAAGGAAGTCACCGTCGTGATCGAACTCCGGGCCCGTTTCGACGAGGAGGCCAACATCGAACTCGCTCACGATTTGGAGGAGGCGGGCGCCCATGTGGTGTATGGCGTGGTGGGGCATAAGACGCACGCCAAAATGAGTCTGGTGCTACGACGGGAAGGCCGGCTCCTTCGGCACTATACCCATCTTGGCACCGGCAACTATCACGCCCGCAACGCCCGACTCTATACCGATTTTGGCCTGCTCACATGCGATGCAGCCATCGGGCGTGACGTCCGGAGAGTGTTTCAACAGCTCACCTCGCTGGGACGGCCAGGGCGGCTCAAACATCTGCTGCAGTCGCCGTTCACCTTGCACACCACATTGCTGAAATGGATCGCCCGCGAAACCGACCGTGCCAAGCAGGGTCGCCCGGCCCACATCATCGCCAAGATGAATGCGCTCCTCGAACCGCAGATCATTCGAGCCCTCTACAAAGCCTCCCAGGCCGGCGTGAAGATCGACCTGATCGTCCGCGGCCCCTGCGCCTTACGGCCCGGCATCGCGGGACTCTCGGAACATATTCGCGTGCGTTCGATCATCGGACAGTTCCTCGAACACAGCCGGATCTTCTATTTTCTCAACGACGGCGACGACCGAGTGTTTCTCTCGAGCGCCGATTGGATGGATCGCAATTTTTTCAGACGCATCGAAGTCGCTTTTCCGGTGCTGGATAAAACCTTGCGGCAACGGGTCATCGATGAAGGCCTCCGTCCCTACCTCGAAGACAATACCCACGCCTGGATTTTACATCGAGACGGTACCTACCGGCGGCAGACCCCCGGCCGCCGAACTGCTCGTTCTGCCCAGCAGTGGTTGATGAATACACTCGTTTCGTAACCGGCTGATTCCAGACAGGCCCGGGCTCCTCTCTCTCCAGGCCATTGTTAACCACTCCTTAACGTCTCGATTATCTTCTTGTGTCTCCAGACCTGTACTCTCGGGCTCCAACGATTTTTCAGCCCTGATGAGGAGGGTCGTCATGAGCGTTGCGCAGATCGTCCAGTCCCGTCCACGTCCCCAGGCATTCACATCCATCCGCCGGCAATTGCTCCGCACCCGACGTATCCTGTTGCTACAACTGGCGTCCCGAACTTCTTCCCCCATGGTGCAGGAGACTCCAGCCGACATCCTCGACCAAGCCTCCTGCGAGCGGCTCTGCGTGCTCGACGAGCTCATTCAAGAACGGACCTATGCCAAGCTCCGGCAAGTCGAACATGCATTGGACCGCATGCTCGACGCCTCCTACGGCACCTGCCATCGCTGCCGTACGAACATCCCCTTGCCTCGCCTTCGCGCGCAACCGGACACAACACTGTGTGTCGCCTGCCAAGGAGACTGTGAACAACGAACCCTCCTCCGGGGCGGCTTGTGAAGTTATGCGACACACTGTCCACACCGTGAGGCGGCGGCGAGCACCCGTGCGAATTGGGAGTTGAGCTGCGCCACCTCTCCGCACCTCTCTCCCGGTCTGTTCCTCTCTCTTGAGCCGGAGAGGAACAGACTTTTTTTTTCATGACAAGCTCGGCCGAAATGGCGCGACAACAGACCTGGATTGAGCGCGTGGCAAAAGCTAAACCATAAAGCTATGGTCCGATCGGCCGCCTGGCGGCCCGTAAGGCAGCTCTAAGAAAAGTCAGCGGATGGATTAGGGGGCAGGATCTACAACAGGCTTTGCACCATCTCCTGACAGGTCACGTGCAGATTATGCGCGCAGGACCGCGGAGCGTTGGAATAGATGCTCTCCACAGTGCGCCGGCTAGAGGCAGTCCGCCTCCGTGCCGATTCCTCACCTTCCAAATCTGCGGCCCTCTGCTGCCAAGACCGCACAGCGGCTCTGACTAGAGCGCATCGGCAGACAGATGTTCGAGGCGTTCTTCAACGCAGCCCGTGCAGAGCACAGCCTGAGGCTGGCGCCTGAGTCGTGATAACGAGATATCGCTCCGACATTCACGACAGATGCCATAAGAGGCATCGCGCATGTGGTCCAAGGCGCGTTCGACTTGCCGAAGTTTAGCGGAGGCCTGCTGTACGATCAGGTCGTCGACAGCCCATTGGTGGGAGGAGTACGCCAGTTCGAGGGCATCCTCTGACTTCTCGCGCGCAATGTGCGGAGAGGTCCAGTTCGAGGCTTGCAGCAACAACTCGCTTCGGGCGCTCAGCAACTCGCGGCGAAGAGAAGAGACTTCAGGACGGCGCGGACGGGACCCAAATATCGGATACGCTTGATGTACGAGGTTCATGGTACCCTCCTGTTATATGGTGACCCTGTCGACACCAGATTACAGGTCCGAGGTAACAAGCGATTGAGGAGAAGGTTAACCGTTGGTTAACAGAAGAGCACTCCGTGATGCACGGAGCCGCGCGCAGTCATGTACCAAGCCGGGCGGTGGTTGTGTATTAGACGAGCTGTAGCTTAACGCGTTACTTCACCGATGTTGGACGCCGTTCGATCACGGGTGTCCAACTTGGCTCAAGATCACGCTTCGCAGCAGATAGAAACCACTCTTGGGCGTTGGCATCCCGGCTCGCTTTCGTCAGGGCAACGGAATGGACCGCAAAATAGGCCGGCGTGCCGAGAACCTGAAAGTCGGCAATAACTTGGGCCAGCGGCTTGCCCCAGAACACCTCGAAGTAGTGCATTTGCACATCGTCGGCGGCCTTCTCTTGTATGACCATCGTGGAGAGTCCCATATCGTACTCCCCCATGAAACTGATGCCGCCTGCCGCGACGGTCGTGTCAGTCTGTTTCACCATGTCCTTCGGGAGCAGAAACAGCGTCACCTCCCGCACCTTGCCGAATCCTTTTTCTGATGTAGTAAAGGCGACGGCGGCATACCGCCCAGGTGGCACATTCTGCACATAGACTGTGCCGCTTCCCCCGCCGCCAAGAGGTGGAACCAGAATATTCGTGGGGATCAGGTTGGTCCCCTGGAACAGGTCACGCTCGTTCTCGACCTTCACCAAATAGACCCGGTCTTCTGTATTGGGGCTCCACTTGTCGGTGTTGATGGTGATGCCGATGACCGCACTCTGTTGATCGACCGGCTTCGTGATGTGGACCGGCGAGATAAATTCTCCCGCCAGACGTTGAAACTGCTTCTTCGGAGGCTTGCTCACACAAGCCCCAGTAGCCACGACGATCACGGCGAGAATCACAATTACCATTCGATTCATGGGGGTTCCTCTGAGTGGATCGAAGCAGCCGGTATGGCGGCACAGTGTAGGAGATTGCGCGCTGGGTCTCAAGACGTCATTTCGCCCGTGTCATTTCGCCCGGTGCGCATAGAACAGAGCAGCCACGTGGGCCGGAGGCGTCGGAACACACGGCATTGAAAGATTCGCTACAGAAAAGAAATGATAGTCTACGGACCGGCAGGCTGGACACGAGACAGAAGGCTCTAGCAGGCTGCGGAAAAACTCTTGGGGCACGACGGAACTTCACTGGTCGGCACGTCTGAGATGGACAGGAGGTCACCACGCAGGATGCTCAAAACGGCCGTCCTCTTAGTTCGTCGTTCGTGAAGCGTCATTCGTCTCTCGTCCGAAGAAAAGTGCCTATGGCGTATAGCTCATAGCGTATAGTCCGAAATGGAGAGTGTGCGTCTTTGCTACCGGCTATACGCCATTAGCCATACGCTCTTATCCCCAACGAGATACGCTTCACGGGTGTCGAGAACGCCGCTGGCGGACTTTTTCAGCATTCTGCTAGGCTCACGGGGCGGGAGGAACGTCAGCCGCAGTCTTGCCCTGACTCTGGTTCTCCAACGACAACCGCTTCAGGACAACCTTGGCCCGCTCTTCGAGGCGTTCGGCCTCGCCGGACCGCTGCTTCCGTCTCAACAGAGAAGCATAACTCTTCAGCGTCTTGGCATAGACTTCACGATCATACCCGACCGCCTGCTCGTAGATACCGAGCGCCTGCTTGTAGAGGTCCTCAGACTGCTCCAACCGGTTCTGCGCCTCATACAGCCCAGCCAGATTCTTGAGCTCACCGGCTACCTGAGGATTCTCCGCGCCCTGCAGCTTCTCTCGAATGGCGATCGCCTGCTGGAAGAGCGGCTCCGCCTGTGAATAGAGTCCCTGTAACTCATAGAGCTGCCCTAAGCGACTCATCGCTTCAGCCGTATCCACGTGGTCGTTTCCAAGGGATTTCCTGAAGATCTTCACCGCGCGTTGATAGAGCACTTCAGCCTGAGGGTATTGGTTCTGCGCCCTATACGTATCCCCAAGATTTTCCAGATTCCTCGCCACGATCGGGTGGTTGGGGGCAAAGGCCGTTTCGTGAATCGTTAGCGCGCGTTGGTAGAGCGGCATAGCGCGGGCATGTTGTCCCTGCGCCTGGTACAATTTCGCCAAATTGTCGCGTGTAATAGCCGTGAGGCTATGTTCGGGCCCCAGCTGTTTTTCGAGAATCGCGAGCGCCCGTTGCAACACAGGCTCGGCATCAGCCAACCGCCGTTGATCCTGATACACAACGGCGATATTGTTCAGACTCTCCGCGGTCTTGCTGTGGTCCGCGCCAAAGACTTTTTCGCGAATTTCCCTGGCGCGTTGATGGAGTGCCTCCGACTGCGCGTAGAGCCCTTGCAATCGATAGAGTTCACCCAAATCTGTCAAGCTTGCTGCGATCTCGGCATGGGCCGGCCCGTACACACGTTCCCGAATAGCGAGGGCTTCCTGAAAGAGTGACTCGGCTCGTGGATATCGGCCCAACTCGCGATTCACTTGGCCCAGCTGGCTCAGGGTCTCAGCCAGGCGCTTGCCGTGTGGGTCGAGGACTTCCGCTTCCTTGCGAGCGGCCACGAACGATTCCTCGGCATGCGTGTAGTCGCCGGAGCGCAGGGCACTATCGCCCTCCTGCATGGCTGAACGCCAGCGCTGGTCCTCCGCACAACCCGCGAGGAGACCCAGAATGGCCATACCGATGGTGAAAAGACGCGCGTTCGATCCAATATTCATGATCAATCAACTTTTGCTGGTGAGGGTGGTTGTTCGCGGGCTGGCTCGTTTCGTGGGATACAACTAAGACTTACCCCCTCTGACGTCTCAAATCAACCCCGAGGGAATATCTTTTTCGTTCTCGGCTATATCGCCTGCTTTTTCAATAACTTCGTTTGTTTAACATAGGTTCATGCAAAGGACGAATGAGGCTCCACAGTGACCCACACAAGAATGATGGTGTGAGGAAAGACGTTATTGCTTCTCGGCAAGGTGATCGACATGGGGGACAAGCTTGGCGATACCGGACGTGTCATAGGGCAATACGCTGAACACCTTGGCCACGTCGATGGCCGGCTTACCGGGACGCAGCACCTTTTGCACCAACGTCGCCAGCCACGAGAGCGGCACGAGCACCATCCTTGGGAGCCAGGCCACAGTCAGGTCGGGATTGGCCTGCCGAAGACGATCCAAGAGTTCTCGCTTGGTCGGCGAGACGGGATCGAGCAGATTCAAAGGCGTCGGCACACTGTCCCAGGCGTCCGTCATCCAGCCGAGAAATCGACCGGCAAACCCGACATCCACGACTCCAAGACGGTCGCTCGACGAGCCGACAGCCACGAAGATGTTGCCCAATCGTTTTCCCAGACGCCCTGGCGGGTCGAAGTCGCGATAGTCTACCAGGGCGCCGGGGCGAATGACTTTCACGGAGAGGCCGAGTTCCTTCCCCAACTGCACCGCGAGCCGTTCCGACTCGAGCTTTCCCCAGACATAGGGCCCGGACCCCTTGCTGTCCGGCTCCAACGGATGGTCATCGCCGATGGGGCGACCGTCCCCCTGCGCCAACACCGCCAGACTGCTGACATGGACGAAGTGCGCGATGCCGGCCGCTGCGGCTCCTCGGACCATGTGCTCCGTCGCATCTAACGAGTTACGCTGATGCTCAGGCCAGCCGCCGGCGGTTTCTGCCGCCGCATGAATGACCGTATCCACGCCCTTGAAAAGATGTGTCGCCACTCCTGTCGCCACATCGGCCATCACATATTCCGCGCCGGCAATCCGCTCCCAAGGGGAAGGCTCGCGCCGCGCCACCACGCGGGCAGGACGTCCGCGCAAGAGCAGGGCGCGCACGATTTCTTTCCCCAGAAACCCCGTACCACCGGTCACCAGCACACCCCGGCTATCGACGGGTTTCGGCGCCGCCGCAGCCAACGCCTTGGCTTCCCCTACCTTGAGGGCTTGGGCCACCCGCTCACAGATGCGCACGGTCTCCAGCAAACTTTCCGGAGACAGGGGCGACGGGCCACCGCTGCGTGCCGACTCGTAGAAGGCGGAAAAGAGTTCGGTCAGTCCCGGATAACTCCGCTGGCTCTTGAGAAAGCGGCCGGCCATGGCCGACGTCGTGCCGGTCAATAGCTGCCAGGCCTGCCGATAGGGCGCAAATAATTTATCGATGCCGGACGAGCCGGGACCGATGGCCCGCTGCGTGGTGCTGCGCACGTAATCGGCAAATAAGGATCCGTTACGCCCGATCACCCGCAGATAACTCTCGACGGGACGACCTTCCAGAGTCACTATTAAGGCGCCGGTCACTCCACCACGTCGCACGAGGGCGTGCACCGTTCCCGCCTGACTCACCTCCAGCGAGAGCAGTTCAGTGCGGCCTTCGCCGGCCTGTTCCAACACTTGCAGCAGCAGATAGACCGGGTGCGGCAGGATGTCGAGCAGCTGATGGTCGGCGCGGAGGACCTTGCGGCCGCCTGGTGCATGGCGGACAGTTCGGAAGGAAAAATAACTTTCGACATGCACGACCCGGCCGATCGCGGGCAAGTACTGGGTCAGCACCCGAGTGGGCGGTTCATAGAGCAGCTGGTGGCCGGCACAGACCCGGAGGCCCTTGGCGCTCGCCTCGTCCAGGAT
>JACQHN010000243.1 GCA_016199015.1 Nitrospira defluvii | reverse complement strand
GGGCGGGGGTGGCCTGGTTGCTGTGTCGGTGGTCTCGCTTCCGTCCGGTTCCTGTGCAGGTTGCGCCCGTGTCCACTCCCCGGACTCCCGCCGGTTCGATGTCCTGACAATGTTATGAGGCGAGGCAGGCGAGGAGGGAGGCGCGACAGCCTTCCTGGTCGTAGTCGCGCCCGATCAACACCACGACATGGTCGGGTTCATCGAGTAACATCACCGGCGCGATGGTGCTGGTGCGTGGAGGGAAAAATTGAAATTCCTGCAGCTCTGGTTCCTTGGCAAAGCGAAAAAACCCCTTCGCCCGTTCAAGGCCTTCCGGTAAGCCCTGAGTCCATGCCACGAAGCGACTGCGATCGAGCGGTTTCGTGAGTCGCACCGTGGTCACCATAGGGTGGTGGGGGACAGGAGATTCACGCGGTCTGCCGGAGGCGCCTGGTTTTCCAAATACCACATTGGTCGGGAGCGAGCGCGTCGTGGGCGCGGAGAGCAAGGTTTGAATATCCACCCGGGCGTGATTCGTTTCCCACAGCCGGCCATAGGGATTGTGGCGAGTAATGGTGTCACGAAACTGTTCCCAATGTCCTGGAATGTAGAGGTCTCGCTTATTGAGGATCAGGTCGTCGGCATAACGAATGGCGTTCCGCGTGGCAAGTTCTGCCATGCCGGAGTCAGGCAGCGGTACGGGATGGAGCAGCGCGAGAATCCGTTCGAGTCTCGCAATCCGTGAGACGTATGCGTCTGTCACCGCATCGACGACTTCCGCCGGATCGGCCATGCCGGAGCATTCCAAGACGATCACGGTGGATTGGTAATCCTGCACGAGTTGGGTGATGCTCCAGGCCAGGTCATCTTTCGTGTCGCAACAGATGCAGCCGCCGGCCAGGTTAAGGACTTGCTCGGCGATGGTGCCTGCGCGCGGCCCATCGATACTGACTTCTCCCGCCTCATTCATGAGCACGCCGACCTTGTGCCCCTGGCTGTTCCAGAATTCGAGGAGGCGCATGAGCAGCGTCGTCTTGCCGGCGCCGAGCGACCCGCAGAGGATGTAGAAGGGAACGGGGAGGGTCTGAGCCATGAGGTTCACTTCTTAAATCAGGTTTATGGACGCTCAATCAGAAAACCACGTGCGTGAACGCCATCGTGAGTATAGCCGAATCCGGCGAACCTGGGCGACGTCATGTCCGCCTCGGTCACGAAAAACGCCTTGGGTCGGACTTGAGAAGCGTTTCTGGTGCCACACCTCTGGAGAGACGATAAAGCGTCACCATCCGAAAAACATCTTTTGGATCGCTGTCTTTTTGCATACACCTCGAAAAGGAATGTATCGTGAGCAGCGTGAGACTTCGGCGAGAATTGCGTAAGGTGGACACCTAAAGACCGATTCGGAATGTCACGCCGCCCGCGTGGTTAGTCGTGCGGTAAGTCCCGTTCACGCTGGGATTGGGATTGTTAGTGACGTTGCGGGTATTGAACAAGAAGGCTTGGTACGAGAGATCCATACCCATGGAACTCTTGGCTAAGAATCCCTTTTCCACATTTGCGCAGGAAATCAGGCCGAAGAATTTCCCGCCTGTGTGACAGGAAAATCCCACACCGGCCGAGACCACATGCGCATCATTGTCGGCAAAGGCAGGGTCAAAGTTGAGATCCGACACCGGCGTGTGTGAGCGCATGTATCCCGTGCGGAGGGCCACGTCCCAGGCCTGTGTATCTGTGAGGCCGAGCCATTTGTATTCTGTGCCGATGTTGACCGTAATCGCATTTTTCCACTGTTGCGGGCTTGGCAAGGTCGCGCCGTTCGAGAGCTGTACGTCTGCGCTACGAATCGATTGCCAGCGGACATAGTCTACATCCACTTCCAGCTTCCAGGCACGTTCGGGATTACGTATCGGCCAGAAGGCCACGCCGCCCGTCCATACTTCCGGCAGACGAATGGCTGTCGAGGCGTTGGCGACCAGAGTGCTGTTGGCGCGAAACTCTCCGTTCAAAGGCAAGACCGCTTGGCTGCGCCAAATGCCGGCGAAGGAGAGGCGGGGTTGTCCTTCGGCCGTGCGCCATGGAGTATAGAGGAAACTAGCGTTCAGTCCGGCTGTTGTCCCTTTACCGTTGAGTTCCAGGCCCGTTCCGGCGGGAAAGCCGGATCCTGGCGGTGCCTGAAACCGGCGTTCTGCTTGTCCCTCTCCGAGGAAACTGGCGAAGGTCAGAATGTCCGCACCGAGACCGATCGAAAACGATTCCGTCAATTTGTACGCCAGTGTCGGTTTAAGGGCTATCAAGGGAAGTTGAGCAAACGTCACGGATGTGGCAAAGGGACCATTAGCGGGATACTTGGCGGCAAAGCCGTACAGATTTTGGACGCCCAGGCCGGCGCTGAGATCACCCAAGGCAGAAATTCCTAGGTCTTTCAAATTCGCCGTCAGGAACAATTGTCCTGGGGGCGGCAGGCCGATCGGAAAGGGCTTGTCGTTCTGAACCGTGGCCCCGGTTGGACTCGTGAACCTTGTGTTGACACTGACGAATTGCGCCCCGCCCGCAAACTGGATGCCCGGAAGTTGGGTCATGCCCGCAGGGTTATAGAAAATGGCGGAGGCGTTATCAGCCTGGGCGGCGAAGGCATTACCCTGACCCATGGCGGCGGCATCATGAAAAGGGTTGCGAAAGCCGTCAGCGGATACCTTGCTCGGCGTCCCGACCATCCATAGCGTCACGAACAAAATGGAAAGATGTGCGGTCCGAATGTTCCTGAGAAGGTCGAGCTGAATAGTCACCGTGGAGTGAAACCTGGTCAATTGTGTCGTGAGAATCGACTTTGAAGGGTGGACTTTAGATGGCGCGGAATGTAGCATTACAGCCATATTTTGTGCAACGTGACAGCGAAGGCACATCGCACAACCAGTCGCCGGCGGCAGACCGTACACGAGGCGGATGACGATGCCGGAACGAAAAAGCGTTAGAGGCAGATCTCCGCAACTCGCAAAGCTGACGCCGCCGACATTGCCGCTCGTCCTCAACCGCAAGCGACTTTTCCGTGTCCTCGATAAATCCAGGAAACGTCCTCTCACCTGGATCACCGCTCCTCCCGGCGCGGGGAAAACCACACTTGTCGCAAGCTATCTCAAAGCGCGCCGGCTTCCGGTCCTCTGGTATCGGCTGGATGAGAGCGATGCGGACCCTTCCACATTCTTTCACTATCTGACTCTGGCTGCCAAATCCCTGGCCCCGAGATTCCGGAAGCCGTTGCCGGCCCTCACGCCCGAATATGCGTTAGGGCTTCCCACCTTCACGCGCCGATATTTTCAAGATCTGTGTACCCGCCTGCCGCGCCGGTGCGTCCTCGTACTTGACAATTATCAGGAAGTCCCCGAGACAGCGGCGCTGCACCACCTCCTTTACTGCGCGCTTGAGGAATTGCCCAACCATGTGTCGGTGATCGTGATGAGTCGCCAACAGCCCCCGTCTGCGATGGCCAAGTTGAAGGCCGATCGTGGGTTGGCATTGATCAGCCCGCAACAAATCGAACTCTCGAAAGCGGAAGCCCGCGCAATCGTGTTGCTTCACAATCGGCAGAAAACGGGTAGGTCGGTCAAGGCATCGGTCGATGAGCTGTACCGTCGGATGGGCGGATGGGCGGCAGGAATCGTGCTGACCCTGGAACATGCACGAAGCAGGGGCGTAACGGCGTCTGCACAAGCCGGTGAGACACCGGAAACCGTCTTCCAATACCTCGCAGGCGAGGTGCTGGAGCGACTTGCGCCGGAGGTACAGCAGTTGCTGCTCAAAACAAGCATCC
>JACQHN010000238.1 GCA_016199015.1 Nitrospira defluvii | reverse complement strand
TCGAGCGGGCGGTGACCCTGAGCCATGGCGGAACGATCGGCGCGGACGATTTGCCCATCCAGGTGCAGGGAGCACGCGGTGATCGGCGTATTCTGGATGAAGCGGCGGAACGTACGTTGCCGCTGCATGAAGTGGAAAAAGAGTACATCGTCAAGATCCTCGAAAAGACGGGCGGCAACAAGTATCAGGCCGCGCATGCCCTGGGTATCGACCGAAAGACGCTGTATCGGAAGCTGGCCGAAATCGAAGGCAAACCACACTCGGACGAATAGAGTCACTGTCTCGCGGTCGCGCTGGGAGCCATCGGCGTGCAGTTCCTTTATCAGAAACCCGTTTTTGTCGAATACGGCGTCACGGCGCTGCTCACCATCGGAATCTTTCTCCTGGACCTCCTGATGCCGGCCGGGATTGCCGTGTGGCTGCTCTACGCGATTCCCTTCACTCTGGTGTGGTCACCCACTCGGGCACGTGCCCCCCTGTTTTTCGCCGGCCTGGCTACGCTACTGGTGTTGATCGGCCATCTCGTCTCGCCTCCTGAAGGTCTGCCTCTCTCTTCGCTGCTGAATCGTCTCCTCGGAATCGGGCTGATGTGGGCGTTCATCCTGGCGCTGGTGGGCCGCCGGGCAGGTCGAACGCAGGCGGAAGAGTCTCGCGGACAGATGCCGGAGGCGCGCACGGTGGCTCAGGCTGGGCGAACCCAGGCCGAGTCGGCGAGAGCCGATGCTGAGGCGGCTGTGTTGGGTGCGGTGGCCGGACAACGCCGTGCCGAAGAGGAACTGCTTAGGGACAAGCTGAGGCTCGAAGGAATCGTCCAGTCGGCCATGGATGCCATCATCACGGTCAATGAAGAGCAGAAGATCGTGCTGTTCAATCAGGCTGCGGAGCACATGTTCGAATGGAGTGCGACCGAGATGTTGGGTCGGCCGCTGGATCGACTCATCCCCGAGCGATTTCGCGACTTCCACGAGGAGCACGTCAGACGGTTCAGTCAATCCGGTGTCACGACCCGCCAAATGGGCGCGCTAGGGATGATCACCGGCATACGGGCCAGCGGAGAGGAGTTTCCGATCGAGGCCGCCATCTCGCAAATTGGCCTGGAGGACACGCGTTACTGCACCGTCATTCTCCGCGACATCACGCAGCGGAAACGACTCGAAACAGAATTGGCGGAACGCGAGGCCTTGTTGCGTGCGATCATTGAGACCGAGCCGGAGTGTGTCAAGGTGATGGACCTCAATGGGACCGTCCGAACCATGAATGCCGCGGGGCTTGCCATGGTCGAGGCGGCGAGTAGTCTGGAGATCGTCGGAACCGACGCGTGTAAGCTTGTCACCACCGAATTCCGGCCGGCCTTCGAGGAGCTCATCCGCAGGGCAGGGCAGGGAGAGGCGGGCCAATTAGAGTTTGAAATGGTCGGTCTCCAGGGAACGCGTCGATGGTTGGAGACACATGTCGTTCCGTTACGAGCAGCTAGTGGGACCATCACCGCGGTGTTGGGGGTCACGCGCGATGCGACCGAACGGAGGACAGCCGAAAAGTTATTGCGTCAAAGCGAAGAGCGTTACCGGCGGCTCTTGGCAGTTTTGCCGGATGCCATCCTGGTCAACCGTGAGAACCGGATCATTTTTGCCAACGAGCAGGGGTTGCGATTATTCGGGGCCGTGAAGGGGGACGACATCCTGGGGAAATCGCTCTATGACCTGGTCCACCCGGACTATCATGTGCTCGTCGGCGAACGCATCCGGCATCTGTTGGGACCCGGCAGCACGGTTCCTGAGGTCGAGGAAAAAATTGTCCGATTGGATGGGGCGATCGTGGACGTGGCGGTCAGTGCGGCTCGCTTTCGAGACGAAGACGGTGTCGGCATTCTGGTGGTGTTGAGAGACATTACGATGCGCAAATTGGCTGAACAGCAGCTGCGGGAAAGCCAGGAGCGCCTCCAAAGTCTGTTGAAGTCGATGGAGGATGTGATCTGGTCCTCTTCGCTGGATTTGTCCACGACGTACTATGTGAGTCCGTCTGCGGCGGACATCTATGGCCGGCCGGCCGAGGATTTCGTGGCACAGCCTGCGTTATGGTTGGACGTCGTGCACCCTGACGATCGGTTGCTGGCCGAGGACGCGGTGCGGGACCTCCAGGCGACCGGAGAGTTCGATGTCGAGTATCGCATCGTCAGGCTCGATGGCGACCTGCGTTGGTTGCATGATCGTGGGCGGATCATTAAGGATGATCACGGTCGACCCTTGCGGATCGACGGGATCGCCAGCGACATCACGGAGCGGAAACGCTTGCAGGAGCAGCTGCGACGGACCGAACGGGTGGCGGAGCTGGGGACCGTCGCCTCCGGCATGGCGCACGAGATCGGCACTCCGATGAACGTCATCCTGGGCCGGGCCGAATATCTCAAGCGTAAGTCCAAGGAACCCGACACCGCCAAGGGACTCCAGACCATCATCGAGCAGGTCGAGCGCATCACGCGGATCATGAACCAGTTGCTGACGTTCGCCCGGCGCCGTCCCATCGAGCGCCGTCCGACCAACCTCAACAAGGTCGTCGAGGACACGCTGGAGGTGATGCAGGAGC
>JACQHN010000237.1 GCA_016199015.1 Nitrospira defluvii | reverse complement strand
TTGTTGGTCAAGATATAGCCGTCCGAGGTGACGATCACGCCCGATCCCTGCCCGCCGCCGCGTCGTTCGCGGGGTTCCATCGGTGGTCCGAATCGACGAGGCCCGAACGGAGAACCAAAAAAATCTTCCGTCCGCCCGCGGGGATGGGTCGAATCAGAAACTTGTTCCGCTGCACTCGTGGTGATGTTGACGACGGCCGGTGTGACGGTCTTCGCCACGTCCGCGAACCCAGATGAAGGCAGAGATCCGGACATCGTGGGAGGACGCTCTTCGGCAGCTGGCGACGGATTCGAGGCGTGCGAGGTGGTGAGCGACGCATAACTCCAAATAAGGGTTGCGCCTAGGGCGGCGATGCCGGCAAAGGCGCTCACGGACTGCGTTGGTCGATTCATGGGTTCCTCCTCCTAGAAGACATGGGTCAGTGTGTGCGGGATACAACCTGTATGTGACCGTCATGTGGAGGGTAACAGTCCGGAATGAGAACAGTATTAGCCGGGGATTAGAAGTCGTTAAGCTGAGGGCGTCGCCAGCGGAAGCACAATGGTAAAGGTCGACCCCTTGCCCACCTCGCTCTGGACTTCGATGTGTCCGTGGTGCGACTCCGCAATCCAGGCACAGATGGCCAGGCCGAGTCCAGTGCCCTTTTTGGTGTGGGCACGCGCGTCGTCCGTTCGAAAGAAGCGATCGAAAATCTGTCTATGCGCCTCCTGAGGAATGCCGATACCGTGATCGCGCACGGAGAGGCGTACCGTCTGGCCTTCTACGCGCAGATCGATTTCCACTCTGCCTTGCGCATAGGAATACTTCACGGCATTGTCGACGATATTCAGAATGAGCTCCCGCAGGCGGAGTTCGTCACCCCGGACCGTTGCCGGCTGAATCGTGTCTATCACCACTTCCACCCCGCGCTCCTGGTCGAGGAGACCAGCTTGACGCTGGATATCCTCCACCAAGGCGTCCAGCCGGACCGGTTCACATTCCGTTTTGATCTGACCCAAATCGGCTCGCGACAGGAACAGCAATTCCTCGACGATGCGTGACATCCGATCGATTTCTTCGAGGTTGCTTTCCAGCACGGCGATGTAATCTTCCACGGGACGGGGACGGCGAAGGACAAGTTCGCTTTCGCCTTTCATGACCGTCAGCGGCGTGCGCAGTTCATGCGAGGCATCGCTGCTGAATTGCCGGATTTGCCCAAAGGAGGTCTCCAGCCGCGCAATCATATCGTTGAAGGTGTCGGTGAGGCGTCCGATTTCGTCCGAGGAGCGCTCGGAGGTCAGGCGCTGCGTGAGGTCACCCGCGGCAATGCGTTGCGCCGCTATGGTGATCGAATCGACGGGCCGTAGGGCGCGTCCGGCCAGGAACCACCCGCCCGCCAGCGAGACCACCAGCGCGATCGGGGCCATCACGACCAAGACCAGCAGAAAGCGGCGCAAGGTTTCCTCGACGCCTTCCAGGGTTGTGCCGACTTGTACGATATAGAGCAAGGCCCCGCGGTAGATGATGGGGACGGAGACCAGGCGAAGTGGTGGTTCGTTGGGATACCGAGCCGACTCGAAGACCGTGCTGCCGGTAAAGGAGGCCTCCAGGGCGTGGCGGCTCAACGGCACGTCATGTTGCCGGATATTGGGAGAGCGGATGGTAATGGTGCCGGAGGGGCTGAAGATTTGAAAGAACTTGTCGATGCGGGTCAGTTCGGGAAACTGGCTGAGGAGTGCCTCTTCGTCGATCAAGGGGAGAAATCCGCGGGTTTCCAAGGAGCGCACCGCGGCTGATGCGGTCTCTTCCAACGACTCATCGACTTGATCGCGGAGACCTCGAGCCGTGATCGTATAGAGCACCACGGAGAACGTCAGCAGGATGAGCGCCAGGGCCGTTCCGTACCAGAGTGTGAGTCGGACTCGAAGCGGCATCAGTCGACCTTGAGCATATACCCACTCCCTCGAATGGTATGGATCAACTTTCGGGCGCGTCCGCGATCAATTTTATTCCGGAGATAGTTCACATAGACGTCGATGACATTGGTGAAGGTATCGAAATCTTGATTCCAGACGTGATCGGAAATCATCGGACGAGTCAGGACTCGACCTGTATGGCGCATGAAGTATTCCAGCAGCGCATATTCCTTCACGGTGAGGTCGATGCGCTGTCCTCCTCGGGTGACTTCCCGTGTGGCGGGATTGAGCACGAGGTCGTCGATCTGGAAGATCCCGGGAGATTCGGCAGGTCCGCGCCGCAACAGCGCCCGAACACGTGCGAGCAATTCGTCGATCGCGAAGGGTTTGGTGAGGTAATCGTCTGCGCCCGCATCGAGCCCTTTCACGCGCTGGTCCACTTTCGACTGTGCCGTGAGGATCAACACAGGGGTCTGAATTTTTTCTTTGCGAAGGCGGGCGAGCACCTCCAGCCCCGGCAGACTGGGCAGCATGAGATCGATCATGATGAGGTCGTAACTGCCGCTCAACGCCATGTCGAGACCCTGCGCGCCGTCCTCACAGAGGTCGACGGCGTAGCTTTCCTCTTCCAGGGCTCGCTTGATGAAGGAGCCCACCTTGGTTTCATCTTCAATGACGAGCACACGCATAGAGAAGACTCGTAGGTCCGGCGATTATACCAGAGGCGGCCGGGTCTGTGAGCAGGTGAACCGGGCGATGTTATGGGAGGTCGAGGGAGACCGGCGCGGGGCGCGAGTCAGGCTGGAGACGACAGAGCGTACGAATGTCTTTCCAATCCTCACCAGAGAGGAGCGTGACCACATTGGTCGGCGGAGGCCCGGCCAAGGCGATGAGCGTGGCAAGCCGCTCCCCCATGTCCGGATGGGTGGAGAGAAAATCAGGAGGTCCGGCGTGGGGCTCCGCGCCGTTCTGCATGATTCCATAGAAGGCAATCATGGCGGCAGGGTCAAGGCGGGCGGCCTGCATCATGCGGAGCCCTTCGACATCGGCTTCCCTCTCATGGGTGCGGCTGTAGTGCAACGAGCCCATCGTTCGTGCACCTTCGAGTCCCCAGGCAAGCCCACCCGACAGATCTCCAGAGATGGCGGTCAGCAGAAACGTCGTGGCCGTCTGTTCAAGAATCGCTCGAGTGGTATGGCGTTGATAGACATGTTGGAGTTCGTGCGCCAAGACTCCGGCGAGTTGTTCGGGACTGGCGGTTTTCTCCAACAGGCCACGGAGAATCACCACCCGTCCTCCGGGTGCGGCGAAGGCGTTGATTGCGGGGGCATCTACGACCGAGAGCCTGATGCGATAGGGCGAAGTCGGATGCGTCGTGGTTAGGGCCTGTACCACCTGATCGAGTTTTCGCAGCCGGTCCGGGTCGTGACATTGCCGTGTTTCCGGCGCCAGGTGCTCAATGACCTGCCGGCCAAGCGTTTCTTCCCAAGCAAGAGGCACATAGGGCGTTGCAACGGCGGCCATGGTGGGAATGCCCCATCGATACAGTCCGATGATCATACAGAGGACTCCCAGCGCCGCACAGAGCGTCCAGCGCATGCGAGTCTTTCGACAGGACAGGCTGTGGAAGTGCTGGCCCATGGTAGGCGCCGCCTTGTGAATGGCGGTCAACAGCGCCGGTGTGGACATGACGACCGCCTCGGCCGGCTCGGGCCCAAACTCCAAACGAACCGGTTCACCGCTGTAGGCGCCTTGAGTTTGACGAATCTGGTCGTACGGCCACTGCTTGGTTTCACCGCCGGACAGGAGCAGTTGCAAGGCCGCCGGAGTGATGGTGATGGTGATGCGATGGCGAGTGGCCGTACGGCCGTCGAGATAATGGGCGGTCCAGCCGGTGGGCATAGGAGCTAGTCCATATCGAAGCCGGTGTCGAGCAGGTTCGACAGGCCTTCGCCGGTGACTGAGGAAACGGTGGTCTCTTGTAGAACCCAGTCGAGATTCGTGGGGCCCTGCAACGATAGGGTGCTGGTGAAGAAACGGGCATTCCGAACCGTCACCCAGGGCCAGGCGAATCCCAGGGTGACGAGCAACAAGGCGAGGTTGCCGAGGTAGAGTGTCAACAGCTTCTGCCAGGTGATGCCGGATGAGAAGCGCGCTAGGCCGAACGTGGTGTGATTCCAAAAATACCTCTGCTTCTGTCCAAGCAGCCAGATCCACGCCGGCCCGAGTATGAAGGGAATCAGGAACAGGGTCAGCCCGGCATTGGTCAATTGAAATGCCATGGTGAGACCGCACAGGATCAGCACCGCATAGGTCATGAAGAGAGTGACCACAAAGGGAACCATCAGACCTGAGCCGTGGCCCGTGAAATGGAAGCGCTGGTTTCCAAAATAGGTGTGCGAGTTGAGAAACGCCTGTCGTTGAGTCTGGAAGTATGGGTAGTAGGTGCCCAGGGTCAGGACCGTGAAGAACCAGCCTCGGAAGTAGAGTTTCAGGAAATCTTGTGTCCGTCCTCGAAACGAGAAACGGATCCCACGCCAAGACGTACGCGTGCAGCGATAACGTCTCGCGTTCACGATGGCGATGGGGACGTAGAGGAACAGCACCAGCCCAGCCAGGGCTTGCAACAGCAGGTCGAGCCACTTGGGGAGTGTCAAAAACGTATGGGCGGCGCCCAGCGAAAAATAGGGGACGCCGAACACCAGCATCGCTTTGAGAAATCCTTGATAGAGCTCTTTGCCGGTACCGTGATAGGCAAACCGGTCACCGGCGAACGTGGTTTGACTGAACAGATAACGGCGGATCTTCGCCTTGCCCCAAAAATGGTACGCGCCGAGGGTGGCGATGCTGAGGCAGATGTTCACGATCTGCATGCCGAGGAGGGTGCCACCGGTTCCGTGAAAGGAGCAGTGCTTCGTCGGGGGAGCGCCGGCGGTGGCGCCGGTTGAATGTGATCGGGGGTGGTCGGGAGAAGGCGGCGCGGCCTTGGCGAGGGGCTCTTTTTTCGAGGGGGCGAGTCTGGGGCTCACCACCGCGAATCGTGCTCCGCAAGTCGGACAAGTGCTGCGAGCCGAGGGCGTGAGCCGGTCCGAGTGGCGCACTCGGTAGCGGGTGTGGCACTGATGGCAGTCTATTTTCAGGACGGGGTCAGTCGTATCGGCAGGAGTTCCGATCGTGGTCATGGTTCAGCAGGCCGGTTGATGCCCGGATGCGCAGGCTTGTTGGAGGTCGTGCATGAAGCCCTGGGTGTCTCCCTTGGCTCGCCTGATGATGGATCGCTCAAAATGGGCGCGGCCGTTTTGGGGTTGACGGACTAGGTATCGATCCCACAGAGCCAGGGCTTGATCCCACTGGTGACGTTGCATGTGGATTTGAGTGGCCGCGCCATACGCATCAAGGAACGTTGGATCGAGATCGATCGCGGCATGGAACGCGATGAGGGCTTCGTCGAGGGCCTCTTTTTGAATGAGAGCGGTGCCGCGGTCGTAATAGGCTATGGGATCATCTGGATCCAGGTTGAGCGTTTCGGCATAGGCAAACAGCGCCTTGTCGATCTGGCCCAGTTTTTGGAACGCCATCCCTTTTTCGCGGTGCGCCTTGGCCTGCGAGAATTCCTTTCCTCCGTGCGTACGAAGTAGATGGATGAGGTCATCGTCCTCGTCCAGCTGGGCGATCTCCAGCGCGGTCTGTCCATGGGTTTTCTGGTTCACGGGGATGCCGTGCTCAAGGAGGGCCTGGGCGGCGGCCAGGTGGCCCTGTCGTACGGCTCGATGCAGAGCCGAATCGCCGCAGGTGCAGGTCGCCCTGAGATCAGCTCTATTGGACAGCAGCACAGCAATCGTGTCGGCATGGCCTCGCTCCGCGGCGGCCAAGAGCGGAGTGTACCCTTGTTTGGTCTTGGCGTTTGGATTGGCTCCATGTTGCAGCAGTAAGGCCACGACCGGGGTCTGGCCTCGCTTCGACGCTTCATACAAGGCCGTTCGCCCACTGCCATTGCGCCGGTCGATAGGGTCCGTTTCTGCGAGCAGCACCGTGGTGGTGGCTACATCGCCTCGCGCCGCCGCTAGGTGAAGCGCGGTCCAGCCGTTCGATCTGAGAATGAGAGGAGACAGCATCAATTCATCGATATTGTAAGGATCGTGGGTCGCTTTGATCTGGTTGAACATCCAGTACGCCACTCCCGACAGCAGGGCGTAGTTCAGCAGACAGGCGAGGACCGCCACCGCGATGCCTGCCATGCGGCGCGACATATCGGGTGAGCCCGTCGTGTCGTCTGAGTGCGGCGCGACCATATCCTCATCGGTTGGTCGCGCCTCAGGGTTGAGCACGATCAGGTTTTCGGCACAGGAGGGACAAGGAAATTGCTGCAGGGCGGAATCAGGCACAAGGGGGCAGGAAGCAGCCGTCTTGCAGAAGGGACAGGTAACGGTCTGTGCATGATCCGGCAGCGCGCCGGTCGAGGACGCAGGTGCAGGGGATGCCGTGCCTGGGTGAACGGTTGCCATGGTGCCTGAAGACCCTTCGCCCGGGCGCTCGCTGGACGGTCGCGTGAGTGGTGCCTATCGCTGATCATTGAAAAGGATAGCGCAAAACGGTAGGAGCGCAACCAGCCGGATAGAGCTTGGTGGGTCTTTGCGGAATGGCATCCAGCATGCCCCATTCCCGTCACCTGGGAATCAGGACGTTATGCGGGAGGGAAGCGGGTAATCGTGACGGGGGTATAGGTGAGCAGCGGGCCATTCGGGTGACGGTGGCTGAGCGTGTGACGGAGCCAGGCCCCATCGTTGCGGGTGGGGAAGTCGGCCCGATAATGGGCTCCGCGGCTTTCTTCCCTGCCGAGCGCGCTCACGACGATGGTCTGCGCGATCTCCAGCAGGCATTGCACTTCGAGAGCCTGAATCAGGTCGGTGTTGAAGATGTGCCCCTTGTCCTGGACGCACATCTGTTGTGCTCGGATCTTCAGAGCTTGGAGAGCGGTCACAGCTTCGCGCATGGACTGCTGCGTGCGAAAGATGCCCAGATTGAGGCTCATCGTCTTGCCGAGATCGTCACGGATCTGCCAGGCTCGCTCTGGGCCTGGATTGGTCAGGAGGGTTTTCAGCCGCTGCTCCTCGTGACGCAGAATCGTCTCGGGAATGGGCTGGTGGTCACAATGCCGGATAGATTCGGCGGCTCTCGTGCCGGCCCGGCGTCCGAAGACGATGGTTTCGAGGAGTGAGTTGCCTCCCAAACGATTCGCCCCATGCACACTCACGCAGGCGCATTCGCCTGCGGCGAACAGCCCCGGCAGGTCGGTTTCGCCCCAGGCATCGGCTTTCACGCCACCCATTTGGTAATGGGCGCCGGGTCGTATGGGAATGGGCGTTTCAATTGGATCGAGCCCCGCGAATTCCAGCGCCAACTCTCGAATCTGTGGAAGCCGTTCGAGAATGCGGCTGCGGCCGAGGTGCCGAAGATCCAGGAGGACACAGCCGTCGACCCCCCGTCCCTCCTGAATTTCTTGGCCAATGGCCAAGGAGACCGTAGAGCGGGTCGCCAGCTCCATTTGTTCCGGCGCATACCGTTTCATGAACCGCTCTCCGAGCGTGTTCAGCAGGTACGCGCCTTCTCCTCTGGCGCCTTCCGTGATCAAGATGCCGGTGTCTTTCAATGTGGTCGGGTGAAACTGCACAAACTCCATGTC
>JACQHN010000244.1 GCA_016199015.1 Nitrospira defluvii | reverse complement strand
GCGATGGACGACGCCCTGGCTGTGGGCATAGTCGAGGGCATCGGCGACGGTGGCCACGATCTGCAGGGCCTGTTTTGCGGGCAGGATCGTCGATTTCTGGCAATAGCAGCTGAGTAGCGTGCCTTCGAGATACTCCATGGCAATGTACGCCAGGCCATCCTGCTCGCCCGCGTCGAACACCGTCACAATGTTGGGGTGAGACAGACGCCCGGTCGATTCCGCTTCGCGAAAGAATCGGTCGCGGAATTCCTTCAGATCTTCTTCGTTGTCGATTTCGTCCAGCCGCATGGTTTTGATGGCGACAAAACGTTGGATCGTCGGGTCTTTGCCCAGGTAGACGACACCCATCGCCCCGCGCCCGAGTTCCTTGACGACGTGATACCGCCCCAGCGTGGCCGGCGGGCCGTTGCCGTTGCGGATGATCACCGTGCCGGTGACGCGGGCAGGGGCGCGTGCGAGGTTGTCGTCGGTGCTGGCCCCTGCTGATTCTTGTTCCTCCTCGGCTTCTTCGATCGGGCGACGACGCGGGCGTCCGACAAGGGCCTGGGTCAACGCGTCGGTATGGCGAACCCAGGCGAACGTCAGCCAGGTGGCCGAGCCGATGAGGCCGCCGGTGAGCAACCAATTGTAGAGCGGTTGCTTGGGAGGACCGAGCACCGGAACTCCATGCGCATTATAGGCCTGAGCGGCTACGAGGACGATGAGCAGGAACGCCGCCGGAAAGAGAATGGAGCGGAAGAAGGTTTGTCCTTTGCTGTTGTCGTGCAGTTCCCGCCTTGCCCGCGCGGCGGCGAGCCAGATCATCAGCAGGCACAGGCCGTCCGCGACGAACCGCACCGCCTGCGCGGCATTCATACCCAGCGGCGGGATGAAGGTGTGTGTGAACAGCGGGAGGGTGGCCAGAAACGGCCCCACCAGGATAGTGAGGATAATGACGATCAGATACGGGCCGATCCAGCCCCAGGATGTTGTCATGGATGTGATTCGTGAGAGTTGTGTCTCAGTGTAACGAAAGGCGATGGAGTGTCAACGAAACGAAGGAATGACGCACCGCTGGAGTAGGACGAGATACCGTCCTGGAGGCATGGTGAACCCTGTGGAGGAATGCGAGGGGCGCGATCAGGCAGCGGTCGCGGCTTTTCTCAGTGGATCGAGCAGTTTCTCGGAGACCTTTAACTGGCCTCGTCCGATGCCGACTTCGATGTCGGGCTTGGTGACGCCGTGGAAATCGCTTCCTCCGGTCACGAGGAGGTCGCATTGTTTGGCGAGGTCCAGATATTCCGCGGTTTGGCTGGGGCTGTGCGTGCTGTAGTGGACCTCGATGCCGCCCAATCCAGCTTCTTTCAGCTGTCGAAGCAGGGTGCGCAAGCCGTCTGCCGATGTTCTGACCCAGGTCGGATGGGCGAGGACCGGCACGCCTCCGGCTTCGCGAATCCACCGCACCGCCTCAGCCGGCTCGGGCAGCTCGCGATCGACGAAGGCGGGACGACCATTGGCCAGGTATCGATCGAAGGCTTCCTTGGCCGAGGTGACGAATTTTTTCTCCATCAACAGGCGAGCGATGTGGGGGCGGCCGACGGATTCCGTGCCGGCCAATGCGCGCACCTCTTCATAGGTGATGAGGATGCCCAGCTCATTGAGGCGTTGGACGATCTTAGGATTCCGGGTGTGGCGGCTTTCTCGCAAGCTGACCAGGCGTTGTTCCAACAGCGGATCAGTCCAGTTCAAAAAATAGCCGAGGATATGGAGTTCGCTCTCGCCGAGTCGCGAACTGATTTCCACGCCGGGAATGACTTCGATGCCGAGTTCCGCTCCGATCGCGGTGGCTTCCGGAATCCCCTCGACAATGTCGTGATCGGTGATCGCCAGGGCCGTGACGCCGGCTTGTTTCGCTAAAGTCATCACCTCACGGGTGGAAAAGCTGCCGTCCGAATGGGTCGTGTGGAGATGGAGATCAATGCGACTCATGGTGGTGTCTCAGGCCCCGCCTTCTGCGCGACCAGTCGCGCGGTATAGGATGGTCCGCTGCCATGGCCTCCGTCATGTTCCCCTTCATCGTAATGGAGCACCCGCAAAGGAGAGGTCAGGCGGAGCAGTTCGTTATGCGCCAGGCAGAATTCCCATCGGCGGGGATGCTGGTGGCGGAAGTAATTGTCGATGGTAAAGGTTTCGTAGAGCAGGACCCCGTTCGGTTTCAAGGCGTCCATCAGCGCGGAGAACAACGGACGATGCAGATAAAAGAACACGATGATGGCGTCGTAACACTCATGCCCCAGGCCGGGTGGTCTGTCCGGGTTCTGTTCTAAATCGAGCACTCGCGTGGTGAGCCCGGAGAGATGCCGCGCCTGTGCTGCAGCCTCCAACGTGGCCAGCGCTTCTGTGTCTCGATCGAGGGCCTCGACCTGCATGCCGTGGGACAGCAGATGGAGGGCATGACGACCACGGCCGGCGGCCACATCGAGAACTCTGCCCTTGGGCAGTCGCCCGAGTTGTTGCACGAGAAACGGCGCGAGGCTGGGTCCTGCGCTCTGCGCTTGGTGCGCGGCGCGCGTCCGTTCGAATCGGACGCCGACCGAGCCGGCGACCATGGCGAGCGGGGCGTGCAGCTTGCGGATCCAGATGCGGACCCGGTCCACCGAAAATTCGGCGAACAACATGCTGACCAGCTTGTCCGCCAGGGCTTCAAGCAGGCGACAGTCCAGCGATGTGCCGAGGGTCACGAGACGTTCCGCCACCCGGGCATAGTCGATCGTCTCGTCGAGGCGATCCGAGATCGCGGCGGATTCGACCGAAGCTTCCAGCTCCAGATCCACGGCGATCAGTTGCGCCTTCCGACGTTCCTCTTCCGTGACGCCGCAGTGGCCGTAAAACTCCAGCCGTTCAATGATGATGCGTTCAGGCATGGCGGCATTGTCATGGATGGGCTTTCAGACTGTCAAGCAAGGGAAGGGGCAGGGCTGTCACCCTTTACTCCCCTGCGGCCGTCGAGCGAGGGCCTTCTCAGGCCGCGCGCTCCGGGAGCAAGGAGTAGAGGGTGACAGCCCTGCCGGGAAAGGAAGCGGAAACGTATGATTCCGGCACTCCACACGTCACGCAGCTCGCGTAACGTGCACTCTCGGAAGACCCTCGCTTGGGTGAATGGCACATCTCGACGTGCCAGAGGGTTGGACGGGTAAGAAGATTGCGCGCAGGGGGAGATCGATCGGGCCGCCTTCGTGTGAGTGATGTGAGAAGGTCAGCCTTTGGGGGAGAAAGGATTCGCAGGCAGAGGGGAATTACAGTGTGGGGCCATGACGCCTGTTGGTGCTACGCGGATTGTTGAGTGATCGGATGTCGGCCGCGCTGTGTCAAGACACTCGCTGCCGAATCAATCAGTGCAGGCG
>JACQHN010000007.1 GCA_016199015.1 Nitrospira defluvii | reverse complement strand
CATTCATCATTCCTAATTCATAATTCATAATTCCGCATTTCGGAACCTATGGGAAAATCATTGCCGGTTTTGAATTTCCCTCCCCTCGGAGGAAAGCTGGAGTCCCTCCAGCAACAAATCTCGCAGTTCTTTACTCCGGCCTCCCCATCGGCAGCACCGAACGATGGTCGAACCGTCGATGACTTCAAACCCTATCTCGTCGCGCTGAATCTCACCAAGCGGTGCAACCTCAAGTGCGACCATTGCTACCTGGATGCCACGACGAAAGCCGGTGGGGGTTCCGACGAACTCAGCACGGAAGAGTGCTTCCGCCTCATCGATCAAATCGCCGAAGTGAACAAAGGCTGCCTGCTGGTGATCACCGGCGGCGAGCCGCTCGTGCGCCCGGACATCCTGGACATCGCCCGCCATGCGGTGGGACTCGGCTTCATCGTCGTGTTCGGCACCAACGGCATGTTGATCAACGACCGCATGGCCAAAACGCTGGTCGAAATCGGCGTGATGGGCATGGGCGTCAGCATCGATTCACTTGATCCCGAGAAACACGACAAGTTTCGCGGCGTCCCCGGCGCATTTGCCAGCGCGCTGGCCGGCATTGAAGCCTGCAAACGCAACGGCCTCCAATTCCAGATTCACTTCAGCGCGCAGCCCATGAATTATCAGGAGTTACCGGCGGTGGTGGAGTGGGCCCATACCCTCGGCGCACGGGTGCTTAACGTCTTTTTCATGGTCTGCACCGGACGGGGCGAGGAACTGACCGATATTACACCGCAACAATACGAAGAGGTCCTTGGATATCTCGTAGATTGCCAGGACCAATACAAAGACATGTTGGTACGGGCTCGCTGCGCTCCACACTTCAAACGGCTGGCGTACGAAAAAGATCCCAATTCGCCGTTGACCAAAGCCACCGGCTACATGGGCGGCGGCTGTCTGGCCGGGACGAATTACGCGCGGGTCACGCCCAATGGAGAGCTCACGCCATGTCCCTATATGCCGCTGTCGGCCGGGAATGTTCGCGAAACGAGCTTCGTCGATCTTTGGGAACGGTCGGATGTGTTCAATTCCTTCCGGTATCCGCAACTCAAGGGCAAGTGCGGCGATTGCGAATACACGGATATCTGCGGCGGGTGTCGAGCTCGGCCCTACGTGGATCATGGCGACTGGCTCGATGAAGACCAGTGGTGCCTCTATACCCCCAAGGGTGGCGAAAAGATTAAAGTCGCCTTCAACACGCCGGAAGAAACCGATATCGCATGGGACGAGGCCTCTGAACTCCGACTCAGCCGAATTCCCTACTTCCTTCGCGCCATGGTCAAGAAGGGCGTGGAACGCCACGCTCGAGAGAACGGGATCGCGCTTGTGACCGTAGAGTTGATGGAAGAACTCCGAAAAAAGCGCTTCGGGAACGACGCGCCGGTCTTCAAGTTCTAATTTTGAATGCTGAATGATGGATTCTTCTTCCAGGAAACCATCATTCCCAAATTCATAATTCAGAATTCAGAATTGGCTCCTGCATAATGGATTCCGTACAAAGCATCTTCCTCGACCTGAATCAGCTGATTCCGATCGTCAATCATTGGTTCCATCTCCTGTCGGCCGTCATCTGGATCGGCGGGCTCGCCTTCCTCGTGATGGCTGTCAAACCAGGGCTTCGAGAAGCCGGCCTGCCGAAAGAATATGTCCGCCCGATCACCGACGCCTTCTACAAACACTACAAGCGTGTGGCAGGACTCCTCTTGGTCGTCCTGTTGTTCACCGGCGGCATCAACCTGCATTACGTCAATCAAATCTTCACTTCCCAGACCGGCCAAGCCTTACAGCACCATCCCAAATATCTCTGGATTTTGTGCATTAAACTCATCTTGGTATTGGGCCTGCTCACGTTGTTCCTCTACACCGTCATTTTCAAAGCTGACCAGGACGAAGAAGAGGAAGGCGAACACTACGAATCGATCCCTTTTCAACGTGCCGCGCTGTGGATGGGATTCTTTATTATCCTCTGCGCCGCCGCGATGAAGCACCTGCATCAATAGCCGGCATCCCCCGCCGACATCCGTCTTTCTCGTTCATTGATCCGTATCTCTTCAGATACCGCACTCCATTCCTCAATCCTGCATGTGATCTTTGAAATGCGTCTATTTGCTGGATAGCACTTCTGGGCGGAAGCTCAAATCCTTAAAAAACAATGGCATTCGCATTCTGATCCAGGTACCCTTCCACCGCACCTATGGCATGTGGGTTGCCTCTCTCAGCACATGGTGGAGTGCGGCTTCTTTCCTCCACACAATTCCAGTTCTGTCATAGACATGCGTATGATCGTCTTGTTCACGCTCCATTGCCGGCAGAACGACCTGCTTGGACTACCGGGATTGTCTCGCCCTACCACGAGGAGATGAGCCATGCCCTTTGACATCCAACGCATCCTGGTATTGGCCGGACTGCTGTTCGCATTCACTACGGTGCATTGCCAAGCTGTCGACCTGACGGCTCCTCCGATGCATAACCCTTCCATCGTTCAAGGCTGGACGGAGCAAGACCGGACGCAGTGGTACCATACGTCGGCGGGCACACAGCTGATCCCCTATGACTGGTTTGTCGCCCTTGAGGATGAACCGCTGAAGAATAGTTTCGCTCGCACCGGCATCCTCGCCGACCCGGCCCATCCGGACAGACTTCCGATTGGATTCTCGAAAACCGAGGGGCCGAACGTCTCAGGGCCGCATGTTGGTCTGACCTGTGCGTTTTGCCACACAACTCAGTTCACCTACCAAGGCAATGCGATTCGTATCGAAGGTGGTCTGTCCCTTCAATACAATCAGCGCTTCCTGCAAATCCTGCTGGAGAGTTTAGGCGAGTTGAAATCGGCCGATAAGTTCATGGCCTTCGCGACTCGTGTGCTCCAACGACGCGGGCAGCAGGTGACACAGAAAAATCTCGGCGAACTGAGCGACAAACTGAAGGAGGTCATGAAGGATCTCGTCGCTCGGGGAGGAAAAGATGCCTCGCCGGCACTGTGGGGGCCAGGGCGATTCGACGCGCTCGGTCGTGGCGGCAATACGGTCTTCGCTCCCCTCAATCCGGACAATCTGAGGCCCGCCAACGCGCCGGTGAGCATTCCGCCTCTCTGGGGAGTGTGGGAATATGACTGGGTCCAGTGGGCCGGATCGATTCAACATCCGCTGGCCAGGAATATCGCGCAGGTCATCGGCGTGAATGCCGGACTCTTTGCCTGGGCCCAAAAGCCTCCTTTGGGTCCCCTGGAAGAGACCGAAAAGTTTCGCTCATCGATCGATGTCGGCTCACTGAAGGAACTTGAGAATCTCGCTCGCCGGCTGCAACCGCCGCGCTGGCCGAAGGCCTTCCCCGCCATCAGTCGTGACTTGGCCGCAAGAGGAAAGGACCTTTACCACGGCAACAAGGGCGCCCGAACCTGTGTGCCCATTGCCATGTCGCCGACCGAATCAAGAATCCACATCCAAACGGCCCGAGCCTGAACGTCCACATGATCCCTCAGAAAGAAGTTGGCACCGACAGCCTCTATCTGGAGAACTTTGCCAACCGAACGGTCGATCTCACACGTCTTGGCCATGGCCGGGTATCGGCAAAGGATGCATCTGAATGGGTGACCACGGAATTGATGGCACAGAACGGTGCTGGGGACGATCCCGAATACCATCATCTCACCAACAAATGGAGAGACGATCCGCAGTATATCGCCCGCCCACATCTCGCCGTCTGGGCGACCGCCCCCTTTCTGCACAATGGATCGGTTCCCAACCTCTATGAGTTGCTCGCTCCGGCGAAGGAACGCCACCGCTGCTTCTACCTCAGCCCGAACATGGAGTTCAACCCGGTGAAGGTTGGATTTGTCGTCGCGGAATGCAACGGTTCTCCGACCTTCCGCGATTCGTTGGTAGGATTTGAATTCAAAACGCAACTTCCAGGCAACAGCATGGAGGGGCACGAATTCAAGGGATCGGATTGTGGGCCTGCTGCGAAGGGTGCCGGCACGTTAGGGTGTGAATTGCCGGTCCCTGATCGCTGGGCCATTATCGAATACCTAAAGACCTGTGACCTCGAACGCACCGTCATACGAGACGCCCCGGCTTGCCGAGATCTCGACTAACGAGTGGCGATCCTGTGATTCGTGAATGCCCGACCTCCGCGAAGTCGGACAACGCGATACGGCTCCGGAGAGGCCCACCCCCTGAGATCCGATGGCCATGCGTCCAGCGCAGGCCATCCTATTGAAGAGACGCTCCAGATCGAGCTGATCGCCTATGACTGACCTCCTGCCCAAAGACCACAGCATCCTCGAACGGCCGTTCATGGAATTTCGCCCATTCGGCCTCGACGATCGAGGTGAAAAGATCTGCGACATCACCGGCGTGGTCGTCCAGTCGAACGTGGACTATATGTGCGATTACCTCACTCGCACCGCCGGCGCCGAGGCCGCACAGCAGGCCATGGACCGCCTCTGCCGGCTCTTGAACGATCGCCTGCCGAACAGGACCTATCATGTCACCCCCGACTTCCTCAGAAATCCCTGGAATAGCTATGCCTACGAGTTCGTCTGCTACCTCAGAGAGTTTTGCGAGCAGCTGTCCGGCGATCCTCAGTTTCACGTCAATGTGGGAACGGAAAAAAATGTCCCGCCCCTCATCCAAATTCTGGCCCGTCCTTTTTCCACGCAACAGCTCTACAAAATGTGGCCCTACTTCGGCAGTAAATATGTACGCGGCGTCTTGGAATTCGAGGTCGGCCGAGTCACCACACGCTCGGCGGTCCTGCGGATGACCTTCACCGATCGAGCCCTCACTCAATTCGGCCCCTACCGCAAACGATGCGTCGATGTGATCTGCGTGTCCTGCAAGAGCAGCATTGCACGGGTACAGACGCAAATGCACGGGACCCCAGCCGCCACGGTCAGGGACCTGGCCTGCACGGCACAGGGTGATCCCTATTGCGAGTGGGAATTTACCTGGACACCGCAGATCCGCAGTTCTGTGCCGCTGGCTATGTGGGTGCTCGTGGCAGGAGGTACGTTCACCTACCTCCATCTTCGCCGGCCGGACATGCCGACGATCGAGGCCGTGGGGCTCGCGGCGGTGCCGGCGTCGCTGCTGTGGTGGATGATCACCGCCCACATGCGTCAGGCCGCCAAGCCGCTCCAACGCTTGATCAAGGATCAGGAGCAGGCCGTCGATGCACGCCATGAGGAATTACGCGAGGCCTACCTCGAACAACAGAGCACGGCCGTCACGCTGCGCCGAAAAGTGAACGATCTGACGACGCTGCACCGCGCGGGACTGCTGTTCAGTTCCACCTTCGATCGCGAAGAGCTGCTCACCAAGGTCCTGGATACGATCGTCCGCGAACTGCACTACGACCGCGCCATGATCACCCAATTTGATCGCACGCGACAGGTGTCGCACGATTTTCGAGTCCGTGGGATGCCGCAAGCGGTGGCGGAGTTTGTGCGTACCCAGGAGGTGCCGGTGTCCGACCCCGACAGCGTGGAAGGGAAAGTCTTGTTACGCGGCGAGCCGGTGCTGACCAACAACATTCACGATATCTGGGACCAGCTGCACCCGTTTAATCAGAAACTCGTCTCCATGGTCCATGTGAAATCGTTCATCACCGTACCCCTCAAAACGCAAGATGCCGTGATCGGCTCTCTTTCGGTGGACCGTACGCATGACCAGGCGCTCACGCAGGACGATCTCGACGTGTTGATGACCCTCGCCAGCCAAGTCGCCATCGCCCTGGACAATGCCCATGCCTACCGTGAGATCGCATCATTGAACGCCGGCCTGGAGGCCCGGGTACGGGAACGCACGGCGGAGTTGGAAGCCGCCAATGCGCGCCTGAAACAACTAGACCGTCTCAAGTCTCAGTTTCTTGCCCACGTCTCCCACGAGTTACGGACCCCGCTCACCAGCATTGTGGGGTTCGCCGACAATATGATCGAGGGCCTCGTCGGCTCGCTCAACATGAAGCAGGAACAGTATCTCACTCGCATTAAAGCGAACGGCGCCAGGCTGGCACGCATGATCACCGATCTGCTCGACTTGTCACGTGTCGAAGCCGGAAAGATGGTGCTCTCATTCGACTATGTCGACCTCCCAGCCGTGGCCACCGAAGTGATCGAACAACTACGGCCCCTCGCCACCGCCAAACACTTGCAGATCGACCTCCACAGTCACGATCCAGCGCTGCGGGTGTGGGCGGACCACGACCGGCTCAGCCAGATTTTGACGAACCTGCTCGACAATGCTATCAAGTACAGCCCGGATGGGGCACACATATCAGTCGACTTGTCGGTTCCTGATCAAGAGATGGCTCGCATCGTGGTTCGTGACACCGGCCAGGGCATTCCCGCCGAGGCGCTCCCCAAATTGTTTGATCCATTTTTTCGCGTGCAACAGCACGAGCGGAGCCAAACGAAGGGCCTGGGGCTCGGGCTGGCCAT
>JACQHN010000241.1 GCA_016199015.1 Nitrospira defluvii | reverse complement strand
GGTGAGGAGGAAGGCCGGCGTCCCCTGCGGGCGCGTTTTCATGTTGAGAGCCGCTGAGGACTGTCCCATAATGCAACGTCGGTAAGGCCTGTGGGAGGTGGATTCATCGAAAGGAGGAACGGCATGGGTGACAAGAATGGCAGGGTAGGCGCAGGGGTGCGGCTTGTCGGGGTTGTCTGTGGCATGATCGTCGCCGCGGTGCTGGTCGTGGGTTGCGCGAGCGAAAAGCCAAAACCGATGGCTCAGCCTTCATCGGAGCAGGTGAAAGGCAACGCGGATCGCGCCTTCGACAAGCTCAAGCAGGAAGAGCGAGAGCGCAAGCCTGCAGGAATGTAAGTTCGGCCGGCTTAGAGTCTGTTCCGTTATCAGGTCAGGCGGGATTTCTCCAAGGCCATAATGCCGCGATCGGTTTGACCAGCGGGAGTTCCCATACCCACTGCCGGTGAGGTGGTGGGGTGAGACGTCGCGGTTCGTCGAACGTTCCCAATAGACTCATGGCAATCAACAATCGCAGCGCGCCGGAGAGGCAGAAGACGAACGGCAGGTTCGATGCGGGCGTTAATTCCCATAGGCCGAGCGAGAGCTGGGTCGGGATGATCGTGGCGAGCCAACTGCCGGTCAGCGCTCCGATGCCCCATCCGATCGCATTCATCGCATTGGCGAGCGCGACGCCTCGGGTGCGCTCTTCAGGCCGGAGCGAATCAAAGACATAGTTCTGCAGTCCGAGCGACAATCCCGCCCAAATCACGCCGCCCCCAAAGTTCCAGATCAACAAAAACACATACTGCTCGCTCAGCAGGTACCCCATCGGAAGCAGCGGAACGGCCAATCCGGTGACCATCAGCAGGGTCTTATTGCCGTATCGATCGCCAAGTTGTCCCCAGGCGGTGAGGGTGAGGAACTGCGCCGAGATGCTGCTGGCCATCCATCCGGCATACTGCAGATAGGTCCAATGCAGATCCCGCAGCAGATAGACCACAAAGAACGGTCCCGAAATGAGCACGGCAAAATGCATCAACCCAGAAAACAACAAGAAATAGCGAAAGTCCGCCGTGGCGGTTTCGATAAGAAAATGGCGGAAGCCATTCGGGGCCTCGACCTGGTGCACCGGGACCAACGTTGAGATCTTGGTCTGACAGCGGGTGGCCCCCACTCGTGCGGCTGCGGCGCTTAAGAAAATCACCACGAACCCGAGCCAACTGACCTCCCATTTCTGGCCGATCGTCAAGACCGCTCCCGCCACCCCCAAGGCAATAAAACTCGTCAACGCCGTGATGCGGGCTCGGTGGGCGAAGTAAGCACCCCGGCTGCTCGTATCGACCAGATCAATCAGCAGACTGTTCCAGACCGGAGTCGTGGCGTGCCCGAAGGCGAAGTACAACATGACGCATCCGATTAAAATCCAGGGGCCATGCTGGGGCATGAGTAAGGGCAGGGCGAGGAGGGGAAGCCAGCAGAGTGCCTGTCCTCAGCCGCCGGCGAGAATGAGGCGGCCGGGCATGCGGAGGTACTGGAGCAGTTTCACCGAGGACAGCTGGGCCAGCATGCCGACCAATTGGGGTAACGCGGAGAGAATGCCGATGTGGAATGGAGAGGCATGCAGGAGCAGAGCAAAGGCTGCGAAATAGTTTTCTCCACCGCCTTGCGCCGCCGCCTGAAAGGCTGCGTCACGGACGCCGTGTTGTCGGCTCAGAGCCTTGGCGTCTTGTTCGGGCGAAGTCTCTCGACCGCATGAGGAGGGAGTGGGTGCCATGTGCCGGTCGGCAGGTAGCTGATTCATGAGGCTATGGAGGCGTCGGAGCTGAAGCTGACATGGGTGTAGGCGCTGTAGCTTGGGGATCATGAGGATTATACCAGAGCCTGGTCCGATACTCCCTGCGGGTTGGGCGATGGCAAGCCGGTGTGGCAAGCCGGTTGACCCCCTTAGAAACAGTGAGTACGATATTCGTATGGATCTGAAGATGTCATGGCCAGGTGCGAGCCGATCCGTTGGCGGCGACTGTAGTCGATCGGTCTGCCGGCTGGTGTCAGCGCTCCTGGTGACGGCTGGTCTGGGGTTGTCGCACATGGTGGTGGAGGGGCGTGACCTGATGGTCCCGAAAGAGCAGGCGACGACGGAGTATGAGCCGACCGAGGCGCCGTCGCTGGATGTGCAACGCAAGGGCATTCCGCAGTCGCTCTTTACCTGGATCAAGATGGCGCGCGGCTACGATGTGGAGTGGGATACGTTTGGACGAAAAGGCTGGTACACACAGGACCCTCGTCTCAAGCCGATCGATCCAGGGACGACGGTGTTTACTCCCGACACGGCGGCAATTTACATCGTGTTCGAGGTCGCGCCACTCGAAGACCCGGCTCAATTTGCCGCGCAGGTGTTTCCCGTGGGGGCGGACGGCAAGACCGGTGACACCGTGATCGTGCGCGATAGCCTGGAAGTGCCGGGCCACGAGCGGTACGGTTTCCTGGAGTTAAAGAAACCGTCAGACCAATGGCCGTTAGGGAAATACCTGGTCAAGATCTACATCACCTCGCTGGGGCAGCAGCCTTTCCATGCCGTCAATCAAGTCGGCACGATGCATTTTGCCGTCACCGATCAACCGACTCCCGCTGCCTCACCTCTGTTGCCTGATTCCACGATACGTTGAAAATCTCCCGCTGCTTGGTCTAACGTGCAGCACCGTCCGTTCCAGTCGAGCGCGATGACGGTCACTCGATTTTACCCGGGAGCAGGTGCATGAAGGAAACCGATGCGGAGAAATTGGCACTGTTGTACGAGCGTTTTCGCGATGTCTGTTTGGTCGAAAAGGAAGTCTGGACGGAAATCTATATGCCGCGGACATTCAAAGACGGCACCGCCGTCCGGACGAATATTCAAGACCGGTACGACGTGGTGATCAATGAGCAGGCGGTAGAAGATGCCTTGGAGGCGAATATCCCTCTTGGACAGGCTGCGTTAGGTGCGGCCATCCAAGAGTATCGAGCGCACATCAGTTTTGTGAAGAAGGCGTAAGAGGCGTCAGTTCTTCGCGAGAAACCGCTCCACATCCTTCACTACCTCGTCGGCCAGCGGCTTCGTTCTGTGGTGATAGCGGGCCACAACACTGCCGGAGCGGTCGACCAAATACTTCTGAAAGTTCCATTCAACTTCACCCGGAAACGGGCTTTGTTCGGTGAGGTATTGGTAGAGAGGGTGTTTGTCGCCGCCCTTGACGCTGATCTTGCTGAAAAGTGGGAAATCCACACTGTACTTCGTCAGGCAAAAGCCCTTGATCTCCTCGTTCGTCCCAGGCTCCTGCTGGCCGAAGTTGTTGGCGGGGAAGGCCAGAATCTCGAAACCCTTGTCTTTGTAGGTCTCGTACATTGTTTCGAGGTCGGAGTATTGCGGAGTATTGCCGCACAAGCTGGCCGTGTTCACGGGCATGATCACCTTCCCCTTGAACTGACTCAGCGAAACCGGTTTCCCATCGATATCGTTCAGCGTGAAGTCGTAGACGGTCGAAGACTTCGCAGCCATATGCAGCACTCCTTGTTCTGCCGAACCGACCTGCCCAACACCCACGAAGGCGCCGAGTCCGAGACCCATGACAAGCCCGACGACGAGCCCGTTCCAGGAACAGCATGGTCGAGTAAACGGCATGTGAATACTCCTTGGTTAGAGGCGTTGCAACGCCGCGACACGCTCCTCGATTGGCGGATGAGTCGCCAGCAAATGCATAAAGGCGGAGGTGTTGCCGGAGATCTTCATGGTGGCTAAGGCGTCATGAGTCGAATACTCGAACTGAGCGCGATTCACCCACCGATCGATCCCCTGCAGGGCGTTGATCATCGATTCCTTCCCATACACTTTGGCTGAGAACGCGTCTGCGGCAAATTCCCGGCGGCGGGAGTGCCAACTGACCACCAGCATGGCGAGCACGGACAGCACGACCTGTAAAAAAATGTAAACAACGAAGCCCAAGATCGGACTGCCACTCTGACCCTCCTCCCGATCGCCCCCTTGGGGCTGCGCGACCAGTTGGTATACGAAGTTACTGATGTAGTGAACGAAGGTGTTCATCAAGCCGGCGAGCACCGTGGTGGAGAACATGTCGCCGTTGAAGACGTGGCCCATCTCGTGGGCGAGTACCGACTTCACTTCGTCCTCGCGCAAATTGGCCAGCAAGCCGGTCGATACCGCGACCATCGCATTATTCTTGCTTGGTCCTGTCGCGAAGGCATTAGGATCCGCTGACTCATACACCCAGACTTCCGGCATGGTGATGTGGAGACGTTGGGCGATGGCCTGTACGGAACCATAAATGACGTGTTCGGCGTTCGTGCGCGGCTGCGTGATCTGGGTGCAGTCCAGCATGGCACGGGCCATCTGTTTGGAAAAGAGTAAGCTGATGAAGGCGCCGCCGAAGCCAATCACGAGGGACCAGACCAGCAGCTCCTGGCTGAAGGCCCCGCGGACATCGATGCCGAAGGACGGCAGGACCACATTGATCAACACCCTGACAGTAATCGACAGGGTGAGGTAGATGAGCACGTTCGCAATGAGAAGCAGCCCGATACCCTTCAACGACTTCATGTATATCCTCCTTAGAAGTCCGTTCTCCTCACTCCTTCGTTCTACGGAAAGGAGCGGACCGTGGATGTCATTATACCGAATGCCAATCCTCACGTGCTGTCGGGGTCGCAATCACGCGTGGACGATTTACGGTTCAGTATGGCAGATAATACCAGTTTGTCGTCCAGTCAAGGCAGGTCCCCGAAGGTTCTCCCCGACGAAGACAGGCTGAGAACAAGACCGGATCGGGGCTACGGAGCGGGCGAGGGCCGGTTGACCCACTCTCCACCCTTCTGCTAGAAAAGGGAAATGGGTACGGCCATGTTATATTTTCGTGTGGGCATGCTTGCTGTGCTCATGGTGGTTGTCCTCACCTATCCCGTGCTCGTGAGAGGGGCCGATCAGGCGCCGCAAGTCCCGCCATTACGGGTACCGGTCGATCAGTTGGATGGCATTCAACGTGCCACCATCATTCTGGACAGTTACTCGTACACGCCGAACCATGTGATCGTTCAGGCCGGAAAGCCGATCGAGCTGCTCTTGACCAGCATCACCACCATCACTCCGCATAATTTCCTATTGAAAAACGAGGCTGCGGGACTGTCGATCGAGCGTGATGTAGGGTCGGGGCGTACAGTCACCGTGCAATTTACGGTGATGAAGCCCGGCATCTACCCCTTCCATTGCGACAAAAAACTCCTGTTCTTCCCGAGCCATCAGGAGAAGGGCATGGAAGGCACGTTGGAAGTTAGATAAGAAGGTTGCTCCACGTCTATTGACTCCGCAAGACACGAACTTCTTCACGGCATCCTCAAGCAGGTTTCCCGGTCCTTTTATCTGACCCTCAACGTGCTGCCGGTGGATGTGCGCGACCAGATGGGACTGGCCTATCTCTTCGCGCGTGCCGCCGACACCATCGCCGATACCGATCTGATCGGCCGCGAAGAACGGCTTCGGTATCTCAATCAGTTTCGGGCGCAGTTCACCACCAGCGATGTGCAGCGGAACGATGTGCAGGCAATCCAAGCCGCGCTGGCTCCTCATCAAACGGACTCTGCGGAACGTGTGCTGCTGCAGCGGCTGGACGAGTG
>JACQHN010000242.1 GCA_016199015.1 Nitrospira defluvii | reverse complement strand
GGTACAGACCGTACTTCGTGTGGGCCGTTCGACATTTGAATGGTTCTTAGCGAACGGAAAACCCCCTCCAGTACTTCCGACTTCTGGGAATTTCTTTTGGTGCGTTGAGGGTCTGAACGATACGAGAACGCTGCTGGCGGACTTTTTCAGCATCCTGCTAGAGAATGGGCCATGATGAGTCACGTACCAGTCAAGTTATGAATCAACCAGGCCCGCCGTGAGGCGGTGGTTTTGCGCGTAATCGGCAGCTGTAGGTCTGTTCGTCTCGTTTGGCGAGCTTGAGGAGCACGACTTTTTTGCGTTGATCATCGATATCGTACAACACTCGGTATGGGCCGACTCGCAGCCGACACTCGGCGGTGTACCGAAGCACGATGAGCTCTCCTGCCAACTTCTTGGTGCGCTTGCCCTGCGGCCTCGGATTAGCGCCGAGTGATCTGATCGCGGCGACGATGGCGGCTTGGTAATCGGCGGGAATCTTTTCTAATGTCTTCTGAAAGATGCGCTCGACCCGCTCACTCGGGAAGACGACGTCGTATCCCACTTAGAGGCCCATTTTTTTAAAGAGCCGCTCTGCGGATACTTCTTTTCCCTGCACATACTCGGTTCGGCCTCGCTCAATTTCCCCCATGAGTTTCTTGTCCTTGAGCTCGTCAAGCGTATCGACCAAATTCAGCATATCCTCATAGGGAACGAGGAATGACACTGGCTTTCCATGGGAAAGGACCATCGAAGGGAACTTCGAGCGGATGAGTTTCGACAGCTGCGCTTGGGCCTCTCGAACATTCACCGGCTTGGCTTTACGTAACAGGTTGGTCGCATTCATGGAGTAACTCCAAATTGTATGGCATTTGCATAGACAGTATCAGGTTCCACCGTGCCTCGCAACGTCTACACGTGATAGCGTGCGCGATGCCCATCACGCCGTTCATGGCCCACCCCGTTACGGGCGATGCATTCGTCGGCCGCCAAAGACTCGTGAGGAATCTGCGCGGGCGGATCGCGAACGGCGAATCCGTGGCGGTGATCGGCGGGCCGAAGCTGGGAAAAACCTCGCTGGATGGACTGCCGGACCGCAGAGTAATTGAGGTGAATCTTCGCGAGGAGCCATCGCCAAATCGGGATGAGATGGCCGGCGCGATGCTCGTTCTGGACAACCTTGACCATCTGCCCGTCGAGGAGATTGACGCGCTGCTCGCGCAGGTTTCGACGGCATGCCCCAGAAACATTATTCTCACCGGTGGCCACCGACTGAGAACGCTGTTGGGCCACTCCTCAACGTTGCCACGAGTGACCATTCGCCTTTACCCGCTCTCCGTCCTGCTGGATGGAGAACTGCGTCAGCTGGTCGGCAGCAATGGGAGCCGTTCGTTCGACAGCTGGCGGAGGAGATAGGCGAGGGAGCCGAGCGACGATTGTTGTGCTACTTGATCGAGCGCGGGGCGCCGGTGAACCCGGCCACCGCAGGTGCCGAGACCGGCATCAGCCACATCAAAGCAGTGGCAGACCGACTCGTCTCTCTCGGTGTCATCAGCCGCTGGATCAGAAATGACGAGGCCACGCTCTTTGCAGGCTGTCGGCTGCTCAACGACTTCATCACTGGCCGCCCACCTGCACGCACAGATGAGGGGCGCACTCAGTAGAGACTTGATCGCCCGCCACCAGCATGTGTGATGGTGCCAAGCCGTTCGCCAGCGCTTCCCCTTCAGTTTTTCCAGGAAAAGCCGAAACGGGGAGGAGACTTTCTCGCTATGGTGACGACACCTTCGACGGCTTGCCAATCTGCACGTGAGTTGCCGGCTCCTATTCCCGACCTGCCACCACCAAACCATCGGTACTCTCTCAGACAACGGTGTCTCTCGCTCTATCATGAAGTGTGGTACCGTCTCTCCGAACGCATCCGTTGGTCCAGAGCGCCCCACCACGAAACACCCATTGACCGTCTCAGTGGGCTAGCTTCCTGGCAGGCAACCCGTATCGACGCACTCCGGGCTCGATATGGAGTCGGCTTCGAGTCTCATTATGGACGACCCACGGCACTCGCGAATTACGCCTATCTCGATCTCCTGGATCGGGCCTGGACGGCGGTGAACCGACAACCTCCGCAAGGAGGCATCGTCACCGATGTAGGCTGTGCAAACTTCTGGTATGCGCGGACGCTCCACACCTTTTTTCGCCCGGCGACGCTGACCGGCGTGGATCTCGAAGGGTTCCGCCTCTACCCGACCGGGTACAGCCGCTATGATGCCGCCGCCGGCTACGTTGCCGACCTCCCTCACACATCCTTTGTGGTGGCGGACTACTGCGAGGTGAATGAACAGGCCGACTTGATGACAGCCTGGTTTCCGTTCGTCACGCCCGCGCCGGTTCTTGCCTGGCGATTGCCATTGGCCTTGTTCTCACCTGAGCGGCTCTTCGCCCGCATCGCCCGCAATCTGGCGTCAAACGGAACATTCTTCATGGTGAATCAAGGAACAGACGAGGCGGCCATTGCCGCAGGGTACTGCCGCCAAGCCGGACTGCGCCCCCAAGACCAGTGGATCCATCCCCGCCCATTGCGTGAACGACCACATCCTCCAGTCGCCTCCTGGTGGAGCCATTAACCCGGATTATTCATGAATGCCGTCGCGAGGCGGAGACTGAAGCCTGCCGGGGTTTCTCGCAAGTAAGGCCGACGTAGGCGTACTGGCAGTCCGTCGAGGAGGCCGAACGAGAACAGCCCCGCCGGGCGAGAGGATCGGACGACGGAGCAGGTATTCATGAATAGTCCGGG
>JACQHN010000233.1 GCA_016199015.1 Nitrospira defluvii | reverse complement strand
GATGCGGGCGGACTTCCCGGTGAGACGCTTTTTCGGCAGGCGACCCGCCTGGCCATACTCGAATGCACAGCCGGGGCGAAACGTCTGTTCGAAAAAAGCTTTCAATAGCGCTGGCATCGAGCCAAGCCAGAGGGGGAACATGATGAGGAGATGGTCTGCCCACCCGATCGCCTCCTGCGGCGGGCTGAGTGACGCCGGCACACCGCCATCGGCCATATTCCGGATAAGAAGGAAAACGACATGCGCCGGTCTACATTCTGGCCGAATGTCGGAAACTCCTGCACAATTCCTGACAACAAGGCCTAGAAGAGCTGCTGTACTCGCGCACGAAGCCTGTCCCCTTCACTGCCCACGCCAAGGCCAGAGCTTTCCTACCACCACATCCGGCCCAGGTCGGCGGCGCAGCAATCTAAGCCCCTCTCCATAGTGCTGTCTCTCATCCACCGCCTATGGTAACGTACCGCCTGATGGCCGGTCGTTCTGGTATACGGTCTGAGGCGAGACGTCCATGCAGCCGCACAGACACGCCACTGGCCGCTCATCGCGAAGCGACGCGCTCTCAGACACGCAGCGACAGGGAGTATCTCCATGAAGACACGACTGATCTTGGTTCTCCTTCTGCTCGGCTCATCCGGTCTTGCGCGGGCCGACACCTTCTGGACGGAGGATTTTGAGAACGGTCTGGGCAAGTGGTCTCTGTACGACGGCGTCCGTCCCGGCAACATCGAAATCGTCACCGATGAAGCTCACAGCGGCTCTCATTCACTGCGCATGCATTATGTCAAATTGGATGCAGGGGGTGGCCCATTCATCGATCGCTATAGTCGTCACACCAACAACATGTACATTCGAGCCTGGGTGAAGTGGGCCCCTGGTTTTCTGATTGCCCCTGCCTTCACCAAGCTCTCGTATTCACCGCGCGGAGACAACAACACCGGGCCAAACTGCCTGATTGACCTCAACCCGAGTCGTGGCGGGGGAATCTCGTTTATCTGCCAAGGCGTTCCCAACGACGGCCGAAACGCGGAGGACTTCATCGATGAGGTCCCTAAAGCTGAGATATCCGAGCAGTGGCACTGCGTGGAATGGCGCGTCAACAACGGGACGGTGGGGAAAGCCGACGGTGTCGTCCAGCTCTGGTGGGACGATGAGCTCGTCTACGAACGGCGAAAAATCTTCTTTCTCGCGAAGCCCGCGGACTACTACATCGTCCGGATGTACCGCGAACGGGGGTTGGGCGATCTCTATTGGGATGACTTCTCAGTCGGAGACAGCAGGCAGGGGTGCGGTAATGGTCCACCCCCGCCGACAGCAAGCGATGAACCCCCAGGCCAAATCACAAATGTAACGATCAAGCGGTTGGATCAATAGCGGTACCCTGAACGCAACCTCTCAGTGATTAGCAGCAGTGATGCGGAACCCTGAGCGTATCCCCATGATCATTTCCCACGGAGGTGCACGGGGGCACGTCCCCGGCCCACATTGGAAACTCGCGTATTAGGTGGAATGGATCGAGGGAGAGAGGGACACTCTACTGTAACGATGCGCGAAATTGCTGCTGCGCAAGCGCTATGTCCAACGCTACCACCACTTCCCGATATGATTCATCCTTCCCGGAGAAAAAGTCGTGGGCCACTGTCATCAGGCAGGAATGGCTGAAAAGTCCTGACTCCCTGGTGCTACGCATGAGAAAGGTATCGAGCGCAAACTCTTTCATGTCCGATCGAAGCCATTGTTTATAGAGCCGGAACTCGTGCAGCCCCCCGACACCCATCGCCGCCAGTGGTCGCTTCACAGGAACTCCCAATTCAAACTTGGATGACATCGCATCGATAAGCGCCAACAAACCTCTCAAAAGTCCTCGGCCGGAAACGCCTCCTTTGGGACGCCACCCCCAGTTCACAGGGCAGGATGCGGCGAAGTCATCGACTTCTGCAATCATGGTTCGCTGAAATGACAAGTCTTTCCCTTTTCCTAGAAACAAATGACGGAGCTGGGAAGCCCGAAGACTCTGATAAGTAAGCAGGTCATGATTCCTCAACTCGCGCGGGTGATAGGGGATCAAATCGATCAGGGCGCGCCGAGCATATGGACTATGCTGGACGCAGTAATGGGCGCCGATAGAATAATTCCCGACCTGAGCGAACAAGGCTTCCCTGAGGAGTGGCCACTCAGTCACCCCTTCGGCTTTCCCCGCCAGCGATTTGCCAAGCCAGGCACGTCCAGGATCGAGGACGGCAGATGCGGCAATTCTGGATGCAGAATCGACAGATTAGCGCGCCGCGCAGAAACCCGCTCAACTCCTTCACGCCCAATCTGATTGCCGAAGTTTCCTGAGAGACGCGACGTGAAGCGCTGGCTCACCTTCTCATGATAAAACACCTCATGGGCCTCCTCGATGCTGAGCACCCCCCCCGAGAGCAAAGAGGCACGTGTAGCGTAGGTCGGGAGCTTGCTACGGAACTCCTGATCGAGGGAGATCACCTCGTGTGGCAATCCGTATGCGCGACAGAGATCGCGGGCCAGCATTCCATCCAATGTGAGCCAGCTCACGACTAATGTTCTGGCCGGGCTTACGCGCTTCTTGCGCACGAGACCGGCAAACAACGCTCGCGTGTCGAGTCCGCCGGTGAGAGACAGAAATCAGCCCGTGCAATCCAGTTGGGCGATCGCCTGATCAAATACGCGCACCTGTTCGTCAATGTACTCCCGCAATCCCAGCTCAGGAACCTGCCGATCAAGTAACTGCCATGCTTGGTGAAAAGTAATCTGCCCCGAATCAGACAGTTCCAATGCCCGCCCGCCTCCAAGCAGGACAATGTTTTGAAAGAGCGTTCGATGCCCACTAGGATAACCGAATGAACAGAGCTCCGTGAGCGACTCCACACTAAACCGTAGCTCGCAAAGAGTGAGTTTCTGGAGCAATACCCAGCTCGAAGTCACGATCGTAAGATGCTTGTGAGCATCCTGGTACACCAGCACCGGTGGTAATCCAACGACATTTCCAACGACCGTCACGCGGCTGTGTACTCGATCAATCTCAACACGAACCGCATAGCCGAACGGCTCACCTGACCGAGGATAATTTACCAGATCCGAGCTATCTCCTACGACAATTGTGATCGGACCATCGACTGGATCAGAGCCTGTCCGAGTAACGGCTGGCGGTGAGCGACGAGACGTATGTTCTCGGCTGGGCACGGCAGCGAGAAGCGGCGATTCAGCTCGCAGCCTCTGTGGCGTGTGGCCGAGGAGAGCGCCGACGGGTGGGAGTGCGTTCGATTTTGAGGGATTCATCCTCTCGTTCCGGCCAGTTTCAGCACGTTGTG
>JACQHN010000239.1 GCA_016199015.1 Nitrospira defluvii | reverse complement strand
TGTATAGATCGTGTTGATCGACCGTTGGCCCATGATCTTCTGAATTTCAGGAAAACTATTCCCTTCCAGTTTCAATCTGAACAGGTCGCAGCAACGCTCGCCGAGCTGAGCCACGGCGGCCATCAATCGGTCCACCCGTTGCTTCTGATCCAGTTGCCTGGCCGGGTCGTCGCCTGGATGGGCCAGTGGATGGTCATCGATCGGTTCTTGATTATACTCGCCTCGGCGGAGGGACTTCCGATGGGCATCCAGCATTTTGAAACGAAGCACTTGAAAGGCCAGCGGAACCAACTCCGTGAGTTCGACGACGCTCGCATATTTTTCATGCAGGAGGACCAGTACCTCTTGGGTGAGGTCTTCGGCCAGGTCTCTCGATAGACGTGATGTTGCGAAAGCCAGGATCCTTTCGCGAAGACTGGTGAGTAGCTGGTTGCGGTCCATGGATTAAGGACTCGGCGTCGCAGGGGGAGTCGCGACCACAGCGCCGAACGAACGGAAATTGAGTCCCAATCCTCGGCAGACCGCGACCTGCCGGTCGAAGCGATTGGTGGTCCGCATCATCTTGCTCAATGCGCGCAGGCCGACTCGTCCCCAGGCCGCCAGGTGGAACACCGACAGCGGATAGTCGGTGCCGAAGATGAGACGATCTTGAAGTTCCGGGTGACGCCTGAGATGAAGCAGCATCCTTATCCGGTTGGGTAGCGTGAGTGCTGAAATGTCGGCGTAAAAATTGGGATAACGCTGTGCAAACTCGTGAAAGGTGGGGAGAAACTTTTCGTAGAGCATGAGGCCGTAGCTGCAGGCATGGGCAGCGATCACCGTGACGCCTTCGTCAAGCGCGGTGCGGAGCCGGTCAGGCTCGCCGACTGATTGATCTTTCCCAATCAGACTGAACTCAAAGCCGACGTGGCTGAGCAAGGGAAGCTGGCGTTGGATGAGCGCGCGATAAAACGGTCTGCATTTGGGATCGGCCGGATTGAAGTGTTGCGCGTTCGGCAGGACTTTCACCAGGACTGCCCCGGCATCGGCACAGCGATGGACCTCATCCACCGCGTCCTCCCGTTGCGGGTTGATCGAGGGGCCGGCAAGGAATAGGTCTGGATACGCTCGCACGATCTTCAGCACGTAGTCGTTGCTGATGAGAAACTCCGTGTGTTGTCGATTCAGCAGGCCGGTCTGATCGTAGAACCCATCCATACCGAGGAGCACGGCCTTCTGAACATGGCGGGAGGCTCGCAGCTCGGTGACGAGATGCTCGATGTATGTTCTGTTGGCCTCCCTCGGATGAGCGGGGGAAAGTTCATGTTTCCACAGCAGGAAGCGAAACAGCGGGCTCTTGAGCAACCGCGGCGAGATGAAGCAGCCGTTATCCCCATCCGGCAGCGCGGCGAGATGCACATGGCAGTCGATCAGTGTTTTTTCCACAGGTTCCATCGGATGCAGATCCGTGTCTCGTCGTTCGTATCTCGCGCGAGACATTTCGCGAGCGACATGTTACGCGTCACGTCCCCCTAAACGTTCCATCGCGATGCGCTTGAGGGCACGCAGGTCCAGCTTGCCGGTTCCCAGCACCGGCAACGCGTCGACCTTGACGAAGTGGCTGCGCGAGGGCATGAACAGATTCGGCAGTCCACCAGCCGCGGCTTTGGCTATAAGTTGCGGAATCATATTGTCCTCGAGCGTGTGGAGCACAGCCAGTTGCTCGCCTTTGCGTTCATCCGGCACGCCGGTGACCGCGCAGACCTGCAATTCTTCCCCTGACGCCAGTTGAAGGGCCTCTTCCACCCGCCGATGTGGCACCATTTCACCGCCGATCTTGGAAAACCGTGAGAGGCGATCGGTGATGGTGAGGAACCCCTCGTCGTCGACTGTTGCGATGTCACCGGTGATGTACCAGCCGTCGCGGATGACCTGTGCCGTCAAGTCCTCGCGGCCGAGATACCCGTTCATGACATTCGGTCCTTTGACGAGCAACATGCCGGGTGTGCCGGGTGGGAGGAGGTCGAAGCTGTCCGGATCGACGATGCGGACGGAGACACCGGGGAGCGGCCGGCCGACGGTTCCGCGACGAGAGGCGGGCTGGAAAAATCCGGTGGCCCGGAAATCGGGACAGTTCACGGCAATGACTGGGGCGCATTCGGTAACGCCATATCCCTCGATCGGGCCGATGCCGAACCGGTCTTCGAAGGACTGGCAAAGCCGGAGAGGCAGTTTCTCCGCTCCAGTGAGGACCACTCGCAAGGTGCTGAACTGCTCCGGGGTGCAGCGGCGTTGGTACAGCTGCAGAAAGGTGGGAGTGCTGACGAGGAACGTGAGGCGATGGGCGGCGCAGAGTTCACCGATGGCTGTCACATCGAGAGGGGAAGGATGAAAGACCGTGGCGGCGCCGTTGAGGGTGACGTACCAAAACACCAAGTACCCGAATGAATGGAAGAGCGGGAGAATACCCAGGATCCGATCCTTTGCGTCCAGGGGAAGCACTTGCGAGACGGCTTGCACATTCGCGTCGATGCTGAAATGCGAGAGCATGACACCCTTCGGTTCCCCGGTACTGCCGCTACTGAAAATGATCGTGGCGAGATGATCCATCGTGACCCGTTCGCGTTGTCCGCAGGCCGATTCCAGGAGACGAATCGGGGCCAACAGGGCCAGGGCCGCAGCCGCAGCTTTCTGTGCGCCGCCGATGGTGGCGGCAATGTCCTCCAGCCACAGAATCGTCGGACCGTCCGGGAGCTCCAGCTTGGCCTTCTCCACGAACTTGCGGCTGGTGACGATGGTGCGGAGATTCGCTTGGCGCACCGCCGATTCGAGGCCGGCTTTGCCCACGGTGTAGTTGAGATTCACGCTCGTGCGGCCGGCGAATGTGGCGGCGACGTTCGTCAGCCCTCCTGCGACGGTGGGCGGCAGCAAGAGGCCCACATGCTGTTGCCCCTGCCAGTGAGCTTTGAGCGCACGGGCCAGGGCAATGGCGCCGATCAGGGCTTGAAGGCAGGATACGTGCGGCTTCGTCGCGTCGGCCATCACGAGACGGAAAGGATGCCGACGCATAGCCTTGATGAAGGCCTGATGCAGGGGGCGCCGATCGGATTTTCGTAATTGCCAGGCCGCTTCGCCGAGTTCCAGCACGAGGCGGCGGAGTTCGTGCGCGGGCGTGGTGGAGGGAACGGGTGATCCAAATGAAACCGTGACGGGATAGGGTACGCGTTCCGGCCACTTCGTGAGGAACCTGCCGCCGACAAAACTAAAGATGCTCCCCCAGACACGATCCAGGTGAACTGGGACGACGGGGATGTCGCGTCCTTTCACGATCCGTTCGAATCCACGGCGAAACGGTAACAGATTTCCGGTGCGGGTGATTTGGCCTTCCGGAAAGATGCAGACGAGGTCGCCCGCATCGAGTGCTTTGCCCGCTTCGCGCAAGGCCTTCAAAATGACGCGGGGACCACCGGAAGACGAGATGGGAATCACCTGCAGGGCCTGCATGAATGGTTTGAACAGGGGATGGTTGACGTATTCCGCATCGACGACAAACCGAATGGGGCGATCGAGGCTGGCGATCAGGAGAAAGCCGTCGATGAAGGAGATGTGGTTGGGAACCAGTAGCGCGCCGCCGGTCTCCGGTACCTGTGCGTGCCCAACGATGCGGAGCCGGTAGATGGTATTGGTCAGCAACACGAGCATTAGTCGGAGGAACGTTTCAGGCATGAGCCACATTGCCCATGCCGTGCCAAGCGTCGTTGCGAGGGCTGTGGCGAGAAAGATACCGACGGTCGAGAGGCCGGCGTTGGCCAAGAGGCCGCCGCTCAACGAGCCCAGTAGAATGCCGGTGAAGACACAGATGTTTTCCAGGGCGATGACCGATCCCCGACGATCGTGTGGCGCCCGCCATTGGACCAGGGCATTGATCGGAATGAAGATGAGCGCGCTCGAGATGCCCAATGCGATCATCAGCGCGAGGGTGCCGCTGAAGGGCGGGACCCACCACCCGAGGATCAAGAGGAACAGGGCGACACCGGCCGCTCCCAAAGGGACTAACCCATATTCCACACGAGAGTGCGAGAGTCGACCGACCACGATCGCACCCAGACCGATGCCGACGGAGATCAAAGCTGAGGGGACGGTCGCCAGCGCGTCCGAGAGGCCCAGCACCGCCTTTGCGTAGACCAGCACGTTCTGGACCACCAGGCTGGCGATGGTCCAAAAAAAGACCGCGCCGGTGATGGCGAGACGCAGCGGGCGATCGGCGCGTAACGCCGATAATGCTCCGCGTAGCGTATCGAAGAGGCCACCGGCCGCGCGTGCTGGCGGGACCGGTGGGACTGCCCAAGCCGCCGCCAATCCGAACAGCGCGAGGAGGGTCAGTGTGAGCGGGGCGATCCATAGACTTTCCCCCGCACCGGCCAATAAGAACCCGCCGGCCGTTGTTCCCGTCAAGATCGCCAGGAATGTGAACAGTTCCAGGATACTGTTGCCGCGCGCGAGCTGTTCGTGCCGAAGCAGTTCGGGCAGGATGCCGTATTTGGCGGGACTGAAGATGGCGCTGTGGACCCCCATGCCCGCGAGCACGACCAGTGCCCAGAGGCCACCGGTGGGGTGAGACAGCAGAGCCAGGGTGGCACCGGTCATCAACAAGACTTCCACCGCCTTCATCGTAATGATGACTGTGCGTTTGCTGATTCGGTCGGCAAAAAAGCCTGCTATGAACGAGGTCAGGACCAGCGGCAGGGTAAAGACGACCATGACGAGTGTCGTCTGGGACTGGGAGGCGGTCTCGAGTTCTTGTCCGGGCGAGAGGGTGGCCGCCACCGCCCTGATACCTAGGAGCGCCACCATGAACTTCCAGGCATTGTCGTTGAAGGCACCGCAGAATTGGGCGATCAAGAGGCCGCGCAACGGAAGACGAGTCGGTTGTGAGGAGTCAGGCTGAGGGTCGATATGGGGCTCCTTCAAATGGGGGTTGATGTGTTATGGAGAATGATGTCTCAGTCTGCCGAAACAGCTGAAACGATGCAATTGTTTATCGCGGCGGGATCGAGGCCGGGCTCTCCACTGGGAGCCCCTCGAGCGCCATGATCCGCAGGGCATTGGTGGTGGGGCAAGGACCGGGTCTCAGCCGGTAGTCGAAGTGCAGCGCGCCCTCGGCCACAGTTTCCTGAAAGTGCACGTTTATCACGCTGGGGAGCTGTTGTTCCAATTCGGCCAGTTCCAGATCGTGGGTCGTGACGAGGCCGAAACCGTTTCCTCCCGCGAGCGTGGCAATGAGTGCGCGGCCTCCGATGAGCCGTTCCCGGTTGTTGGTGCCTTTGAAGACTTCGTCGATCAGCCAGAGCACCGGAGGCCCCTGTTCATCCTGCGTGCTGTCCAAGATGGTCTTGAGCCGTTTCACCTCGGCATAAAAGAACGAGAGGCCGCCGTCGAGGGAATCGTCCACGCGAATGCAGCTGCCGAGCCGCACGAGAGACCAGCGGAACGACTCGGCACAGACTGGGGCGCCGGCTTGCGCCAGACAGGTGTTGATGCCGATGGTTCTGAGAAAGGTGCTTTTGCCGGACATGTTAGAGCCGGTCACCAGAAAAATACGTCCTCGCCCCTGGAGCAGGAGGTCGTTGCCGATGCGGACCGTCGCGGGGATGAGCGGATGCGCCAGCTTCTGAGCGTCGAGGATCGGCCGATCACCGTTGGCCTGAGCGGTGCCGTCCGGCTGGTGCAATGAGGGCCAGGGGTAGTCCGGGTGCAGATACGCGAAGGTGGCCAGGGAGGCTGCGGCGTCCAACTCGGCCAGCGTGTCGAACCACAGTGGTGCGATGGCGGCGATCCGGTCTTGTAATTGCTGCAAGCGGTAGGTGTGAGCGAGATCCCAGGGACCGATGGCATTGATGAGGTAATGCACCAGGGGATGGGCTCGTACGCTGAGCCGATTCATGATGGAGGCGGCCTGCTTGAGTGAGGCAGAAGGGCTGGTGTGCTGTTGCAGGAGCGGCCGGCAGAGCCGGGCCAATTGCGGAGAGGCGCGATACGAACGCCGTTCCACATAGCCGAGGACGGCGCTGAGTCGCTCCAGTTGTCGGTGCAGTGACTGGGCATGGTCGAAGATTTCTTCGGACCGGCTGCGGACCGAGAGGAACAGGAATGCGTAGAGCCCAAACGACAGCATCCAATAGTTCCCGATTCCCAGCAACAGATCGGCGAGTAGGAGTCCCGCAGTGAGGATGGCGAGCACCGTTTCGGTCAGCAGCATGGGTACCAGGCTGGGACTGTCCACGCGCTTCTGAAGGACCGCGAGTAACCGGCGGCCGTCGATATCAGCTTCCTCGACCGCCTGAGCTTCCAGCGCCAAGCGGTCCCTGAGGAGCGAGAGGGGAGTCAATTCCCGGATGAGTGTCTGCCTGGCGGACCACTGCGCGGGGTGAGGCGGTTGATCGAACAGCCATGAGGTCAGCCGTTCTTGACCCTGCGACGAGATCGTGTGGTCGATCAGGTGCAGCAATGAATGGGGGCCGGCGAGGTCGAGGTCCTT